>DAOVJH010000377.1 GCA_030673345.1 Pseudomonadota bacterium | reverse complement strand
AGTGAGCTCAACATAACGACTGGTACCGGTGATTCGATCATGATATGGCGCACAGTTTTGATACCATCCATAACGGGCATATCAACATCCAGTGTTATCACGTCCGGTCTTAGCTCCTTGATCATCTTAAGGCATTCAAGCCCGTTCTTTGCGCTACCGACAACTTCGATATCAGGGTCTGATTCCAGTATTTCACGGATCGCCTTCACCATAAATGTTGCATCATCGACAATCAGAACTTTTATCTTGTCACCCACAATTACACCCCACCCTATAAAACAGATCACGTAAAGCAGGTCGCGCACCAAAAAAGATGCCGCCTGTTATATTTTTATTATGTACATTCATGATTACGAAATAACCTAACCAGCATGTCCTGCAGCGCCGGCCGATTTTCTTTGCATGGTCCGTTGCTGCTGTCGCCTGATCTGTTCATTGGCCATCATGTTCGCAATCTCATAGATATCAAGAATGAGCGAGATACTGCCATCACCGATGATCGTTGCACCGGAGAACCCGCTTTGATCACGCAGATAATCTTCCAGTGGTTTAATCACCACCTCTTCCTGTCCGAGCAGTTCGTCCACTACCAGTCCTATTTTCTGCGTGCCTGTATTGACCACCACGACAAAGAAGTTTTCCCTGTCTTCATCTGGATCATGAGTATTAAACAGGTTTGAAAGATGAATAATCGGCAGCGTTTTTTCTCTTAGATAGATAACTTCTGTGCCTTCGATAACGGTCGTTTCACCCTTTCTGATCCGCAGTGTTTCTTCGATATTGGCAAGTGGGATGGTATACATATTGCCCGAAACACGTACCAGGTGAGCCGGTATGATCGCCAGTGTCAGAGGTATCTTCAATCGTACAGAGGTACCTTGACCAATCCGGGAATCTATCTCTAACGTGCCATTAAGTTTTTCGATATTTTTTCTGACCACATCCATGCCTACACCACGGCCCGATGTATCAGTTATCTCATCTGCTGTAGAAAAACCAGCCGTAGTAATCAAGCGGATTAGTTCCTGAGGTGTCATCCTTTCTGCTTCATTTTTAGAAACGACACCTTTTTCTATCGCTTTCTTTTTAACCAGCTCAGGATTGATACCACGGCCATCATCCATTATTTCAACAACGACCTGGTTGCTCTCATGATAAGACTTCAGGAACAAGGTACCTACTTCAGGTTTTCCTGCAGCAATACGATCTTTGCCATCTTCAAGTCCATGATCCACCGCGTTCCTTATGATGTGAATCAGCGGATCAGACAGTTTCTCTACGACCATCTTGTCCAGTTCTGTATCTTCACCTTCGACTTTCAAATTGACCTTTTTACTATTATTACGCGTCAGGTCATGCACCAGTCTCGGGTAACGATTGAATAACTGTGAGATGGGCAGCATCCTTATCTTCATCACGCCTTCCTGTAAATCATTGGAAGTACGGCTCAATGAAGCAATAGCTTCACCCATACGGTAGGTAAATGCTCTTACCTGTTTCATCTCTTTCTGGTCGAGTCCGATCTCATCCTTAAAATGCTGCTGCAAACCGCGCATATCATCAAACAGCTGGAAGAAGTAGGCTCTGTCTACGACCAGTTCACCTACCTGGTTGATAAGTGAATCAATTTTTTCTGCTTCCACACGAATGTTTTTCTTAAGTGCGGTGTCGCCAGGCTTGCTGGCACCGCCACGCTGATTCGCTTTGGTTTGCGAACCTGTTTTACCAGTGTCTTCTGATTGGGATTTTTTGACTGCTTTTGCAGTTGTCTCAGTAGCAGATTTTTTAATAACTTTTTTCTTCGTGCTGGCTGGCTGTACTTCAGGACTGGCTGCCTTAGGGCTAGCTGCCTTAGGGCTAGCTGCCTTAGACTTAGAGCTTGCCGTTTTAGCGACTGGCTGCTTCTTAGTTGACGGCTTCTTAACTGGTTGCTTTTCAACTGGCCGTTTCTCAACAGGAGCGTCTTCCCTTTCAGAAATCATTTCTTCAAAAACACCATGCAATAACTCATACTCTGCTCCCTCTGATTTAGAAGCGTCAGTATCGAGCGCATTACTCAGTTTCTGATAAAGTTTTTCTTCGTCTGTCTGTTCTGATTCAACAACATCCGTTGTTTGCTGCTCGGCTTGTGATTCAGTCTGCAACTTAAGCTGCGGAAATATAGATACGATCTCTGCCAGGTAACCGCCCATAAAATCATAAGGCACATCTTCATTGTCGCCGAGCGCTTGCTGCACCGCAACGATATCTTCATGCCAGTTATTATAGATAGCGGTCAGCTCTTCATAACCCATGTAATTCGCTGCCGATTGTAGTGCCTGAACGTTTTCTTCACAACGATCCAGCAATGCTATCTTATCGGCAGAGTTCTCAAGCTCGGCTGACTGGGTACGCACCAGGTCGATCTTCTCTCGCATGTTCTCGACAAATATACCGAACAGTTCCTGATCATT
>DAOVJH010000121.1 GCA_030673345.1 Pseudomonadota bacterium | reverse complement strand
GTTTAACTGCCCACCGACTTCATAGAAAGGAATGGTATAAGAAAGACCGTACTGCTTAACGGCTGAAAAATCACTGGGCGAGGTGGTATAACTTAAAGAAAGATTATGGTCACGGTTAAACAGGTTGGAGAATTGATAACCGCCCGTCAATCGAAACTGACCAGTTTCGTCATTACCCGTGTTATTGACTGAAACAAAGGCAAAATGGGACCTCAGGTCTTCGACTTTCAGTTTGGCATCGATTGCGCCACCGGTTTCACTTTCTGAAAACTGTAACTTCAGTGTCTTGGAAGGCTGCTCATCAGCCATATTGATCGCGCGTGACAAGATGCGCGTATTCGGTGTTTTACCCGACTTTAAGGTCGGGATATTAAGGGCCAGGTTTTCAGCATCGAAGTAACGGTTGCCTTCGACTTCTACCTTGTCGACTTTTAGCTGAATAAGCTGCAGCTTTATGGTTCCATCTTCCAGTTTCTGCGGCGCAAGGTTGACCTGATAAAAAGAATAACCACTCTCACGCAGCTTCTTTTCAAATGCTGCAGCCGCTTCCTGAATGCCTTCGAGACCATAATGGTCACCCAGGTAATATTCGAAGACAGCCTGGGATTCTGATTCAGACAGGGGGTTTTCACCAAGGATCTCGAACTTCTTGATGATGAAATGAAGTTGCTCAGGAACAGTCTCAGCTAGTGCCGGCAGGACGCTAATTAGCAGTACGAACGCAAAAAGACCTTTTGTAATATTTTTACTCAATTATCCATTTCCACAATCTACAGCATGGATTTACCAATCTATTACGTCTAAGCATTCAGGTCAAGGAACAGAATCGGTATAAAGTTGTTTTTCAACAATAATCTAAATAAGAAAACTCTTATACACGTGCAACTTGTTAAACAGAAAACCGATACAGTCAGTTTTTCTCAAACTGATTATACTCTTGTCACGTAAGGAGAACTCTCTGCCATAGAAGGTTCGACATTAAGCATGTTAGATTAGGTCATCAATATTTTCTGACGCCCCTTTGTATATACACAGACGATCCTAAAAATGAATCAACTAGACAAAACAATTAAAAAAATAAAGGAACACCCTGAACTTGTAGAATTTGAAGAGATAATGACTGTAATCGATGATTATTACAGCTACACTGCCAGCAGTTTTTCAAACGGCTCAGGTGAAGATATGGTTATCAACCATTCAGGGGAAAACGAAGGCTCATGCAAGATATTTTCATTTGCAAAGTTACACGCATTGGATGTAGAGCAAACACTTAATTGTTTTGGTAATTATTATCGGAGTGATGTATTACAACATCCAGAGAAAACAGATCACGCCAATATCCGCACGTTCATGAAATATGGCTGGGAACATATCATCTATGAGAGAGATGCACTGAAGGCAAAAGATGATTAACAGCACTATCTTAATGATGCACACCTCTCTCCAGATTTATAAAATCGAGTCACTACGTGAAATAAAACACTCTTGAGGGATCTCACGACCTCGACTGCGGGTGTTTTCAAATGATGGCACACCGCCCGCTGGCACCACCTACCTGCCTTTTAAAAAAAAGAAAAGTAGAAAAATTCTGCTCGTATCACGCCCACATCATGTGACAATTCCAAACAATAGCAACAAGCCATGCACAAAACCTAACGGGACGATCAACACATCAATTGCCACCATCACCCAGTTATGATGCAACACGCTTATCACGATGGCATAGATCGGCACGACTAATAGCAGGCAATAAACGACAAATTTAAAATAATCTATCAAATAGAGGCTGATAAAACTCTGCGATAAAGTCTCCTGTGAACGTCTATCAATAATATCGCCCGCCCCATGAGCCACCGCATCAGTGCTGGCATCAGTTTTTCTATACTGCTTTAACATCACCGGATTCTATTTAACTGAAAACAGTAACGCTTGACATATACTGCCAACCTATTGACTCAAGCCGCCAGTCATACGATTAATTGATCATTCTCAAAATTAATCGTAATTCATATTTACCGGTTTACCGGTGTAGAGCTCAACAACTTCTCTCAGATTTCGCAGACTGCCAACATGTCCAACGATCGCACTGTAAATGCGCACATCATGCCCCGGCATAAAATCCGCACCACGCGGGTACTTACCGCAGCCACAGTCACATAACTTTAATTTAGGTCTATATTTTTTAGCCATGACGGCCTCCTAACAACTCTTTAGATGGATTCTAAAAGGAATCTGTGCGTGTAGATTGACCATTTACGCCAATCATTTAACACGGCAATAGAATGGCCTGTGACTTTTTCAGACAGCGGTTATAAATAGTCAGGTTTTAACGAAGTGTAATAGACGATTATTGGCAGGCATCTCGTAGTCAGAGATCAAACGCATACCGTTTTTATCTGCCAGCGAAACTATCTCTTCAAAATGTTTGATACCACTCGCTGGATCCCGGTCTTTTAACCATTGATCAAAACGTTCATTACTTGGACTGGTATAGGTGCCTCCGTAATTAAAAGGGCCATAGATCATCAGCTGCCCCTGCTCATCCAATAACCGGCCTACACCCGACATGAGATTGACAACATCCTGCTGATTCATGATGTGCACTGAGTTCGCTGTAAATACTGCATCGATCTCCAGGTCCGGCCATTGCGATGCGCTAACATCCAGCTCAAAAGGCGCGATCACATTTGGCTGATCCGCATCGGCCAGCCACATATTTATACCTTCATGATAGCTCCGGCAGTCACTGGTATACCATTTTAAATACGGCATTTTTTCAGCAAAATATATGGCATGCTGGCCAGTTCCACTACCGATCTCCAGCACACTGGACAGTGATGACAAAACTGGCTGAATGACAGAGAGTATCGGGGCTTTATTTTGGTCGCAGGATTCTGAATACGGCTTTATCATCTTTGCTTCGAAGCGGTGGATATAACAGGCACTATGTTAAACTAAATAGAATTAATCGACTGAATTTCTCCAATCAAAGTGTTTTTCAGAAACGTACAGACAAAGCTTTCCGGTCTTCTGATCTTTTTCCTGCTATCTTGCTTCACCACAAACCACCTATATGCAGCTGAAGATGGTGATGGCTCATTCGGCCTTACCAGTTTTGCGTTTGCCAGCTACCTGGGCACAGGTTTTTACACCACGTCAGGACAGAACGTTTTTGTTCTACAGATACCGCTCGAGCATACCATCATAGAAAAAACTGATAACGAAGCCGGCTGGGTACTAAAACTGCCGTTAACCTTCGGTATCATTAACTTTGATAGCAAGTTCGAAGATCTACCAAATATTAATGATGTTGGAACTGTCACTTTTTTACCCGGTCTTGAATACCAGTACCCGGTAACACCTAACTGGACAATAACCCCTTTTGGCGACTATGGCTTCGCACGCGAACTAGACCATACTTCCAATGTACTGATCACAGGTATCGGTGTAAAGAGTCGATATGACGTTCATTTTGATAAATCCATGGTTACACTGGGAAACCGGTTCCTGTATGCACGAGAGCGGAGCAAAGAGTCCCGCAACGATGCAGATTATTCACTTATCGAGACCGGGTTGAATTATCGGTTCATCAATGACTATTATCTCAGCGATGAACCTCTGTATACTAACCTGTATTACATCAACTTTTATTACCCTAATAACCTCGTCTTTTTCGAACAGACACCGAACCCGATACGTGTCGGCATAGAACATGAAATCGGCATTACGTTCAGTAATATCCCTGACTTCCTGATCTTCGAAAAACCTCAACTAGGCATAGGCGTACGCTTTGGTAATGGCGTCAATATTTACCGACTGGTCTTCGGCGCGCCATTTTAAATTTTACTATTTGCCACTCGCTTTTTGTTTTAGTAGAATGACTGAAAATAATAATAACGATACAAGTTGTCAAAATTCAACTTCACGGGAGTATCACATGTCTTCTCAAGCACCAAATGAACGTCGCGCTCGCACGCGTAAAGAAATAAAACAACTGATAGAAGAACGTAACTCTGTACTTTCGCAATATTACAATCTTGCCAAACATACTGAAGAGCAAAGTGACGACCTGAACAACGTCACTGAACTGCTCGAAGAGTTTTGTCAGGAACTGGTCGATTATATGGCAACCGGTCATTTCGAAATTTATCGACGCATTGAAGACGGTAACGAACGTCGTGATGAGATCATGGATCTTGCGAAGAAAATACTGCCTCGCATCAACGATACTACTCAGGTAGCCATCGCATTTAATGACGTCTATGACGACATATCAAATATCAATGATGACGTCCTCAACCAGTTACCAAAATATCTCACAAAACTAGGTGAAGAATTAGCTACACGCATCGACCTGGAAGACCAGTTCATCAACACCTTACTCGCCGCAAGCAACCGGCCAGAATTAACATCGGTGAGCGTTTAAAAAGTTTATCTGATATACAGCAGGGCTGCCACTGCCCAGAATTTTCGACTAAAGTTTTTTTCCACTTTAGGTTTATTAAGACGGATATAAAAAACACATCCATGCGGCGATGACAGACTAACAGCACGCCTTTAATGCATCTTCCTGCTTAGTCAAACACCAGCAGCGATGCAGAGGCTTGCGTCGGAAATCCTCAGTAGTCGTCATCACCGTTATCTCTTTCAAGAAACAGTCTTCTTTTAAACTTTCATCAAGCTTGAAATTTTTAGCATTAGTCGAAAATATTATCTGCCCATCATCAGCCAGTAAGGCGAGACAACCACTCAACAAGGCCGCGTGATCGCGATTGATATCGAGTGACGTATCCATTTTTTTTGAATTCGAAAAAGTCGGCGGATCAACAAAGATCAACTGATATTTTTTGTTCTCACTGATGGCCTGTTGCAACCACTTCAAACAATCTTCACGGATAAATTCATGGCGGCTATCTTTGTATACGTTACCTATAAAGCCGTTTAGCGCCATGTTCTCTTTCGCCCAGTTGAGATAGGTATTAGACATATCGACAGTCGTGGTCGTTGCAGCATCACCTGCTGCTGCATAGACAGTAACGCTGCCGGTATAAGCGAACAGATTCAGGAAACTGCGACCCTTTGCCAGATCTTTAACCAGCTGCCTCGTATAGCGGTGATCGAGGAATAAACCGGTATCGATATAATCGTACATGTTCAGGATAAACTTCAGCCCACCCTCGGTCACCGTGGTCGTATACTCTTTCTTATCCTGTTTCTGATACTGCGCCGACCCTTCCTGTTTCTTACGCACCTTCAAAACAACGTGCTGCTGCTTCGTTTCGAGGATATCAGCAACGACGTCGATGACATCGTTTATGCGCAGGAACGCTTTTT
>DAOVJH010000126.1 GCA_030673345.1 Pseudomonadota bacterium | reverse complement strand
GGGATGGCCGATAAGGATGACGTCCTCGGCATTTTTTTCATGCTGGGCGACTTCCATGTGAACCTTGGTGACCAGCGGGCAGGTCGCATCAAAAATACGCAGCTCACGTGCCTGTGCTTCTTTTCGTACTTGCTGTGAAACCCCGTGGGCACTGAATATGACTGTTGCACCATCAGGAATCTCATCGAGCTCTTCGACGAAGACGGCGCCTTTTTTGATGAGGTCGTTTACCACGTAACGGTTGTGCACGACTTCATGGCGTACATAGATGGGTGCAGAGAATATTTCCAGTGCGCGCTCGACGATCTCGATGGCGCGGTCAACGCCAGCACAGAAACCGCGAGGATTAGCGAGGAAGATGTCCATTACTTAAGTTGATTCGATCTCTGCATGCGCATTGTTGATGCCGAGTATGTCCACAGTAAAGACGATCTGCTGTCCGGATAGTGGGTGGTTGAAATCGACTTTTGCCGTATCATCAGTGATGCTGAGAATAGTGCCGGGGATCTCACCGTCTTCCGGTGACTCGAAAGAGTAAGACATGCCGACTTCAGGTGGAAGATCTTCAGGGAAATCGGTTAACGGCATATCGTGGATGTTTTCTTCGTCACGTATGCCAAACCCCTGTTCGGTGGTCAGCGTCAGGGTTTGCTGCTCACCTTCTTTGAGGCCGAAAAGTGCGAGCTCCATACCTTCGGTTACATCATCGTTGCCCATGGTTATCTCGACCGGATCATCACCGAAGCTGCTCTCGATCTCAGTGCCGTCGGTCAATGCGAGTGTGTAGTGCATTAATACCAGGCTGTGCATGTTTATTTGATCAGTCATAATATTTTTTAAGCTTTATCGTGTCATTTCGACCAGCGGGAGAAATCTTGATTGGCAGTGCATAGGATTTCTCCCGCTGGTCGAAATGACATGGTGTAATTATATTGGTTTTGTTTTTTACTTTTCATTTTTAATTGTTTTGCCGCGTTTTGTTTCTAAAAACATATCCAGAATTAATAAACCGGCACCGACTGTTATAGCAGAGTCGGCAATATTGAATGCGGGAAAATAATAGGCAGCATAATAGACCTGTATGAAGTCGACGACTTCACCGGTCAGTGCGCGGTCGATCAGGTTGCCGATGGCGCCGCCCAGGATAAAGGCGATAGCAATCTGCAATATCTTGTTGTCTTTTTGATCATCATCTTTCGTTATCTGTTTCAGCCAGAAAAAGAGGAAGATGCTGATCACTGTCGAAAGCCCGACGAACAATACCCGCTGCCAGCCGCCAGCATCACTCAAAAAACTGAAAGCTGCGCCCTTGTTGTACATCAGTGTGAAGTTGAAAAAGCCGGGTATGATCGAAACAGGGTTATGTAATACTAGTTCCGCTTCGGCGATGTATTTTGTCAGCTGATCCAGGATGATCGTCAATGCCGAAAGCCATAACCATTTCATGATAATAAGTTAACCTGAATAAATATTGCCATCTCGACGTCAGGAGAGATCTTGCGTAGTTGCAAAAATAAGATCTCTCCTGGCGTCGAGATGACAGATGTCTCTACTGGATAATTTCACTATTAAGCAAATAATCGCTGTTCACCGTCGCCAGTTATATTTTCTATGCAACGACCGCAGAGTTCCGGGTGTTCTTTATCGTTACCGACATCTTCGCGATGGTGCCAGCAGCGAACGCACTTTGTTTCCTCAGAAGCGGACGCTTTGATCTTTAATGTGTGGCCGCTGTCGATGCTAGTCTCGATGCTGTCATCTGTTGCGCTATCCATGTTTTCGATGCTGGCGTCTGAAGTGATCAATACGAAACGCAGTTCCTGTTTTAATGTTTCGAGCATCTGCTGTAATTCACTGTTTACGAACAGTGTGACTGTTGCGTCCAGTGAAGAGCCGATGGTTTTATCTGCACGCAGAGATTCCAGCTCCTTGCTGACTGCCGAACGTACTTCGAGGATGGTTTGCCAGAACGCCATGTTCATCTGTTCATCAGCATCGAGCGGTGTCAGTTCGGGGTACCAGCTTTCCAGTAGCACTGAATCGCTATGATCGCCCGGTATAGCTTGCCATAACTCTTCAGCGGTAAAGCTTAATATCGGTGCTATCCAGCGGCACATGGCTTCAGCGATGTGATAGAGCGCTGTCTGTGCAGATCGACGCGCGATGCTGTCACTCTGGCCGGTGTATTGTCTGTCTTTGATGATGTCGAGATAAAAGCTGCCAAGGTCAACCGTGCAGAAGTGCAGTAATTTATGATGGATCTGGTGGAAGTTAAATTCTTTGTAGGCAGCGATGATCTCATCCTGTAACTCGAGGGTCCTGGCGATGGCCCAGCGGTCGAGAGAAAGCATGTTGCCGGTTTCGAGTTTGTCTGTCACCGGGTCGAAACCGTTCAGGTTGGCCAGTAAAAAACGCGCGGTGTTTCTGATGCGGCGATAAGAATCGGCGCTGCGTTTCAAGATTTCATCAGAGACCGTCATCTCATTGCTGTAGTCACTGCCAGCGACCCACAGTCGTAAGATGTCAGCACCTAATGTGCCGACAATTTTCTGAGGGGAAACAACATTGCCCAGGGACTTCGACATTTTTTTGCCGTGGGCATCAACGGTGAAACCATGGGTTAATACTTTTTTATACGGCGCAACACCATTGATGGCAGTTGACGTTAACAGTGATGACTGGAACCAGCCGCGATGCTGATCGGAGCCTTCAAGATATAGGTCTGCAGGGAAAGTCAGTTTGCTGCGTTTGTCTAATACGCAGGCATGGGTCACGCCGGAATCAAACCAGACATCCAGTGTATCGGTGGTTTTATCGTATTGATCAGCGTCATCACCCAGCAGTTCACTGGCTTCCATAGAGAACCAGGCTTCGATGCCTTGCTGTTCAATTTTTTCAGCGACCTGTTCGATCAGTGCCTGGGTATCGGCATGCAGCTCACCGGTTTCTTTGTGTACGAACAAGGTTATCGGTACGCCCCAGGTTCGCTGCCTGGATATGCACCAGTCCGGACGGTTGTTGACCATGCTCTCGATCCGCGCCTGACCCCAGTCGGGCAGCCAGGTCGTTTCGGCGATGGCTTTATTGGCAAGCTCGCGCAGTCCGGCCTGTTCCATGCTGATGAACCACTGTGGTGTAGCGCGGAAGATGATCGGTGTTTTATGGCGCCAGCAGCAGGGGTAGCTGTGCTGCATCTTTTCATGTTTTAACAGGACATGGTTTTGTTCCAGTACTTCGATGATCTCTGGATTTACCTTGTTTACATGTTTGCCGGCAAATAGTTCGGTGTCAGCCAGGAACACGCCATTGCCGCCGACCGGGTTATAGACTTCCAGTCCGTAGCGGTTGCCGACGATAAAGTCATCCTGGCCATGGCCGGGTGCGGTGTGGACGGCACCGGTACCGGTTTCAGTAGTAACGTGGTCGCCGAGGATGACAGGGACCTGTTTATCGTAAAACGGGTGTTTGAGCTGAAGATTTTCCAGGGCGCTTCCCTGGCAGCTGGCCAGGCGTTGAGTATCTTCAAAACCGAAGCGTTTGAGCGCGCTTTCGGCCAGTGAGCTTTCCAGTATCAGGCGCGCCGGGCCATTATCTGTTTGTACCTGGATGAGATCGTAGGTAAATTCTGGATGCAGTGCAACGGCCTGGTTTGCAGGCAGTGTCCATGGCGTAGTGGTCCAGATAACGGCTGCGATGTTGCCTTCGCCGTCAGTCGAGTTAAAGGCCTGTTCGAAGTCACTATTATCGATAGCGGTAAACATCACATCGATGGCGGGTGATTCTTTGTCCTGATATTCGACTTCGGCTTCAGCAAGGGCTGATCCGCAGTCAAGGCACCAGTGTACCGGTTTGCTGCCCTGGTGCAGATGGCCTTTGTCGATGATCTTGCCCAGGCTACGGACGATGTCCGCTTCAAACTGGTAGTCCATGGTGAGGTAGGGTTTTTCCCAGTCACCTAAAACACCTAAGCGGATGAAGTCAGTGCGCTGGCCGTCGACCTGCTTCGCGGCGTATTCGCGGCATTTCTCGCGAAAGGTTTTTGCGTCGACTTTGTTGCCGGCCTTACCGACTTTTTTCTCTACCATTAATTCGATGGGCAGGCCGTGGCAGTCCCAGCCGGGAACGTAACGGGCGTCGTAACCATCGATGGTATGACTTTTGACGATGATGTCTTTTAATATCTTGTTGACCGCGTGGCCGATATGGATGTCACCATTGGCGTATGGCGGACCATCGTGTAAAACGAAAGTAGGGCGGCCATCGCAGGCTTCACGAATTTTTTGATAGAGCCCGGATTCCTGCCATTGTTTGAGCATCTCTGGCTCACGATTAGCGAGGTTGCCCCGCATTGGAAAATCTGTTGCTGGAAGGTTCAGGGTTGCTTTGTAGTCGGTCATTCGAATTACATTATCGGTTAATGGTTAATAACTGTCTGGCTTGTTCACAGTCCGTTTTGATCTGTTGTTTCAAATCGTCGAAGGATTCAAACTTCTTTTCATCACGTATCTTGTGCTGGAACGAAACACATATCTGTTCGCCATAGATCGATTCATTAAAATCGAACAGGTGGACTTCCAGCTGCACGTGTTTGCCATCCACCGTCGGCCGGCGTCCAACATTAGCAATACCCGCGATATCACCGTATTTCGGACTGTGCATGGTAACAGAATAAACGCCATGAAGTGGGGTTTCCGGGCGCCTCAGGTGAATATTTGCAGTGGGGAAACCAATCGTGCGTCCGCGTTTTTCACCATGATTCACATGGCCGCATATGGTATAGGTTCGCCCCAGCATTTTATCCGCATCGTCGAGCAGGTTATTGATTAAAGCTTCCCGGATCAGGGTGCTGCTGACACGTTGTTTTTCGATGAGGTGAGAGGCGATACTGATAACGGAAAACTGGTGTTTTTTACCGTATTCCTGCAATAGCGCGAAATCACCTTTGCGATCACAGCCGAAACGAAAGTCATCACCGACGATAACGGCTTTTATCTTCAGTTTATCGATCAGGATTTTTTCGATAAAGTCGCCTGCGCTCATGCTGGCCAGTGTCTTGTTGAAATTTAAAAACAGTAGATAATCCGGGCGTATTGCCGGTTTGAAGCTGTTTAATGTCCGCATTTTTTCAACACGGTTCATCAGGCGTGCCGCAGTGCTGCTCTTGGTAAAGTATTCTCGCGGAAGTGGCTCAAAAGTCATCAGGTAGCCATGTGTATCGAGCAGTTTGGCTTCGGCATGGAGCTGCTCAAATATTTTCTGATGGCCAAG
>DAOVJH010000381.1 GCA_030673345.1 Pseudomonadota bacterium | reverse complement strand
TCGTGTCAGAGAGTATCGATTAAGTTACCGAGTTAACTTTGTGATCGATACAAAACAGTCGGCGTCTGCAGCGATAGAAAATAGTGACGTAAAAAATAATCAGGATTCGATCTCCCAGGGTTCAATTCCCCAGGATTCAATCTCACTGTCTCGAAGCCTGTTATTTGATCCTGATGCAGTACTGGCGGTGACCAATGAGGCCGAAATTCTGTATGAGGATATGCGGCGTGATGCTGCACGCCTGATCTTGTTAAAGCTGCAGGCACGCTCGAAGAACAGCGTCAATAAATAGAAGCATCTATATACAGCAGCATATCAATAATCATATAAATACTGACTACCGATGAACGTACGACCAGACCAGATAAAAGCCATGATAGCCAAAACCGTATACCCGGTTTATATGGTCAGTGGTGATGAGCCGCTGCAGCAGATGGAGTCACTGGATTTGATCCGTTCATTTTTACGGCAGAATGATTATTCTGAAAGAGAAATACTGGATGTCGATGCGAACTTTGACTGGCAGCGATTGATGGATGAGGCGGCCAATATGTCTCTGTTTGCTACCCGGCGGATCGTGGAGTTGAGGCTGCCGTCAGCAAAACCCGGCAGGCAGGGTTCGCAGGTATTAAAAGATTACCTGGCCCGACCACCTGAAGATACGGTACTGGTTATCAATGCCGGTAAAGTCGATGGAAATTCAAAGAAATCTGCCTGGTATAAAGCGGTCGATCAAAGCGGCCTGGTGGTGCAATGCTGGCCGGTACCGGTCGATAAACTGTCTCACTGGCTAAGACAGCGGTTCAAAGACCGAGACATGGATGCGGATAATGACGTGCTCGCTTATATCAGCCAGCATGTCGAAGGCAACCTGCTGGCAGCGGACCAGGAGATCGAAAAACTTTTTCTGCTGCTAGGACCAGGTAAAATCACCTATGCTGATGTGGCAGAAGCGGTCACCTCGCAGTCGAGATACAGCGTGTTCGAACTGGTGGATATGCTGCTGGTTGGCAATACCAGGCGTGTGATCAAAATCACGGCTGGCCTGAAAGCCGAAGGGGTTGTACCGGTAGTCGTCAATTGGGCACTGGCAAAAGATATCCGCCTGTTAGTGCAGGCTTCGCAGGATATGTCATCGGCAGAGTTGATGCTGAAACGTTCTGGTGTCTGGCAGAGCCGTATCGCCATGTTCAAATCGTGTCTGTCGCGACATACGACACGTTCGCTGCAGCTCATGTTAAAACGCTGTGCGTATATCGATGCAGCAAGTAAGGGAATGCTGGATGCCAATGTGTGGGATGAGATCGAGTCGCTCTGCGTGAGACTGGCGGGCTCGACCAGGGCTGCCCGGTAGTTTTCTAATATAGATTAAGTCGAATTCGTTTACACTTTTTTAAAGCGCTAGAAAATCCAGATATATCATTGATTTTATTACTAAAAAGTGAATATTTAGAACAGGTTTAGTGTTGCTTGTTATTTAGTTAAAATATTATAAATATCTAATACTTCATTCTCCAGTCTAATCCTATCTTATTGAATAACATAGAAATAAATTAAATTCAGCTTTGTTTATTACATGCCTTTGTCGATATGGTTAACAATTTTTAAGGATTTCGTATTATTGGGCTGGAATCAATAAATAATACGTCTGCTAAATATTAGACAAAGTTTAACTCTATGATTGTTATGTCTTCATTTTAGTTTGGCACGCAAACTGCATTTAAGTCAGAGATTGTTTGTAACTGTGGATTGTTTGAATGGACATCACTGCTTACGGATTGAAATGTGAATAAATGTTTTGGAGATGGAAATGGATATAAAAGGTTTAATTAAAATAAATGTTTTGCTCTTTGCGGGGCTTTTCAGTGTATCTGTAAATGCTGTAACTATAAATCTGGGCGATGATCCTAATGATATTTTCGGTACCTTTCTTGGTAACGATGGAGATGCCGTTGAGTTTACTGCTCTTACTGGGATATCAGGTGTTACTGAATTGTTTCGTGATAATAATTTTTGTGATGTAAATGATGGTGTATGTCCTACGCCTAATGGTGTATTTGATGGCGCGGTGACAAAAGTGGATTTTCTGGATTACCTGGTCGTAAAGTTTGACGGTGTATTCGGTGTTTATGATGTTAGGGCATACGATGTTGGTGATGTGCTTGGTTGGGCGACTGCCGATTTCGCGTCTGATTGTGCTCTTCTAGTCAATCCTAATGGACCTCAGCCTAACTGTGGCGCTGCTACCTCGCATGTTGACGGTTACGGAGTAGTACCTGTACCTGCCGCTGTATGGTTATTCGCATCAGGTCTTCTAGGGCTGATAGGTGTTGCCAGAAAACGCGCATAACAGTACTTCAAAGTTACATCAAAAAAGCGGCCTTCATGGTCGCTTTT
>DAOVJH010000209.1 GCA_030673345.1 Pseudomonadota bacterium | reverse complement strand
GTTTACGACCTGTGTCATCTTGGGCATGCCCGTGTACTGGTGGTCTTCGATACTGTCGTGCGTTACCTGCGTTACAGTGGTTATGAGGTGACATATGTGCGAAATATTACCGATATCGATGACAAGATTATCAACCGCGCCAATGAAAACGGTGAAGATTTCTCACTTCTAACAAAGCGTTTTGTTGAGGCCATGCATGAAGATGCAGAGGGCCTGGGTGTATTGCCACCCGACGAGGAGCCGAGTGCAACCGCTTCGATGCCGCAGATCATCGAAATGGTGCAGACCCTGATCGATAAGGGGCATGCTTACACTGCGGACACCGGGGAAGATGGCGGTGATGTCTATTATGATGTCAGCACTTTCGAAAATTACGGCAAATTATCCGGTAAGAAGTTAGAAGACCTTCGTGCTGGTGAGCGTGTAGCTATCGATGAGCGTAAAGATGATCCGCTGGACTTCGTTCTGTGGAAAGCAGCCAAGCCGGATGAGCCGTCCTGGGATTCACCCTGGGGCAAGGGCCGCCCCGGCTGGCATATAGAGTGCTCCGCGATGTCGACGTGTTGCCTGGGGAATCATTTTGATATCCATGGCGGTGGCCAGGATCTGCAGTTTCCGCATCATGAAAATGAGATAGCGCAGTCCGAAGGGGCAACGGGTGAGAAATTTGTCAACCTGTGGATGCACAATGGTTTTGTCCGTATCGATGATGAAAAGATGTCCAAGTCTCTGGGTAATTTCTTTACCGTACGTGAGATATTAAAGCTGTACAAAGGAGAGGAGATCCGCTACTTCGTTCTGGCAAGTCAGTACCGTAGCCCGCTGAATTATTCTGACCAGTTGCTGGATACTGCGCGAACGGCGTTATCACGGTTGTACAATACTTTACGCGACCTGGATGTGCCTGACGATTATGAAGAGAGTGATGCTGCGGTCGAAAAATTCAAGCAGGCGATGGATGATGATTTTAATACCCCTGAGGCCCTGGCGGTGATCTTTGACCTGGCAAACCAGGTTAATCGTTTACGTGAGGATGATGAAGCGGCTGCACTGCAGAAGGCCGCTGTACTCAAAAAACTCGCCAATGTGCTGGGCCTGCTGGAACAGGATCCGGTACAGTTCCTGCAGGCAGGTGCGGCTGAAAGTGAAGGCACTGATGATGTTGACGCATTGATCGAAGCCAGAAATGCAGCCAGAGAAAATAAGGGCTGGGCTGAAGCCGACCGGATACGTGATGAGCTGGATGCCATGGGTATCGTGCTGGAAGATAAGGACGGAAAGACGATTTGGCGCCGCTCGTAGAGCGACGCAATGAAAAATGAAAAGTGAAAAATGACAAGATTAAAAACAGTTGCTGCTTTTTAAGCTATTGTTTTTCCAGTGTTTTTCATTTTTTGCTATTCACTTCTCATTAATTATAGACTTAAGCACCGCTTACGTTTATAATCCGCGCCCTACAATTTGAATATCCCTTGCTCCACCATGAATGTGGGGGGCTTTAACCGAGAGGAAAATTATGCGTCACTACGAAATCGTATTTCTGGTGCATCCAGACCAGAGCGAACAAGTGTCTGCGATGATCGACCGATACAAAGCAACAGTCGAATCTAACGGCGGTAAAGTACACCGTCTTGAAGACTGGGGTCGTCGTCAGCTAGCTTACCCAATAAACAAGATTCATAAAGCACATTATGTTCTGATGAACGTTGAATGTGATGAAAAAGTGCGTGATGAAATCGAAACAGCATTCAGATTCAATGATGCGGTTATCCGTAACCTCATATTGAAACGTGATGAAGCTGTTACTGACATGTCTATCCTGGCTAAAACAAAAAATGAAGAAGATGCCGCTGAGAAAAAATCAGCAGCAGAACGCGCTTCTCGTTCAGCCAGAGAAGAAAAAGTAGTAGAAAGTGTTGATAAACCTGATGCTGCAGATGCAGCACCTGCAGAGTAGGGGATAGAAATGGCAGCTAATTTTAGACGTAAACGTTATTGTCGTTTTACTGCAGAAGGTATTACCGATGTTGATTACAAAGACATCGAATTGCTTAAATCTTTTGTTTCAGAAAGTGGCAAAATTGTACCTGCACGTATCACCGGTACAAAAGCAAAGTATCAACGCAAGCTGACTAAAGCGATTAAAGTTTCTCGTTATCTTGCACTTATGCCTTATACAGATAGCCATCAATAAGCTTTTATAAAGCGATTGTAGTTATATGTTTTTTTCTGGTCTTGCTGTACGAAGCAGGTAAAGGCCGGTTATAGATCTGGCACTTAATCGGAGTGTTTGAGTGTTATTTCTGGCAAGTTTTATATTAAAAGGCCCTAGTCAGGCGGCGCTGGTAGCAGCATCGATGGCAATATTGGGGCTGGTTGTACCGCCAGCAATATGGGTTAGTGCAGCGGCCATTGTCCTGGTAACACTGGTCAATGGGCCAAAAAGTGGCATGGTGACGATGGTTCTGTCATTACTGGGCGCTGGTTTATTCGCATTTTTGATATTTTCGGCGCCGCAGGTGGCAATGATATTTGTGTTGCTTGCCTGGTTACCGGCCTGGCTGATAGCAACCATTCTGCGACAGACAGTATCGTTAGCTTACAGCTTGCAGGTACTGACAGTGATGAGTTTGTTGGCCGTTATCATGGTTTACGCGGTGGTTCCGGATATTGGGGAACTCTGGCGTGAACCGCTGGATAGCATGGTGGAACAGCTGGCAGAACAGTCTGAAGATTTTAGCCTGGCTGAACTCAAACAGACTGAAAACATGGTCATAAAGCTTTTACCTGGCCTGTTCGCCAGCAGTATCATGTTTGGTACCATGCTGAGTCTGCTTCTCGGACGATGGTGGCAGGCTGTTTTTTATAACCCGGGCGGGTTTAGTAAGGAATTCCAGAGCTTGGATCTGGGAAAAGTCTCTGCGATGAGTGCACTGGCTATCGTGTTGATAGCGATGTTTGTAGACGGTGTATTTGCAGTAGCGATGACAGCCGTTATATTTGTGCTGTATAGCATGCAGGCTCTGGCATTGTTGCATGCAGCGATAAGGATACGGCAGATTAATGCGGCGTGGTTATTTGTATCTTACCTGATCATGTTTTTTGTACCGCAGGTACTGCTGTTACTAATTTTGGCGGGTTTTGCTGATCCATGGCTGGATATACGTCAGCGTATTAGCAAACAAGCCTGAGTGTTATACATAACGATTTTTAATCATAAAAAATTTTAGAACTGAGGTTAGTAAAGATGGAAGTCATCTTATTTGAAAAAATTGATCGTCTTGGCAGTATCGGTGATCTGGTAAACGTAAAAGCTGGTTTTGCACGTAACTTCCTGCTGCCTCAAGGCAAAGCAAAAGTTGCAACAGACGCAAACAAGGCCGAGATCGAGTCACGTCGTGCTGAATTTGAAAAACTGGCTGCAGATGCGATAGTTGCTGCTGAAAAACGCCGTGAGCAGATTGAGGCATTGTCTATAGAAATTACAGCCAAGTCTGGAACCGAAGGTAAATTATTCGGCTCAATCGGCAATGTGGACATCGCAAGCGCGCTTACCGAAGCGGGTGTGGAAGTGGAAAAACGCGAAGTACGTCTTCCTGAAGGTCCGATCCGTCAGGCAGGTGAGTACGAGATCACCCTGCATCTGCATACAGATGTTGACGCGGTAGCGAAAGTGACCATCATCGGCGAAGAAGAAGCGTAAGACTTTTTCTGTCGTTTGATATAGAAAGGCCTGCATTGATTGCAGGTCTTTTTGTTTGTACTGCAAACTTTGCCTGCTAGCACGTGAGATTGTGTGGCTGCAAATGAGTCAAAGGCGACATAAGCGTTCATTATTCACCCTCTCCCTCTGGGAGAGGGCCGGGGTGAGGGTATCGCCCCGCTTCTATCAAACAGCGCACCCTCATCCTAACCTTCTCCCAGAGGGAGAAGGGATTTAAAGCCAGTGTCCGCTTCTGGCCGTAAGCCGTCTTGAACCGCTAATGG
>DAOVJH010000035.1 GCA_030673345.1 Pseudomonadota bacterium | reverse complement strand
GTATTGGTCGAACGCACCATATAACGGCCAGTTTCCAGTGCGCGCATGCGCGCGATGGCATGGTGCTGATGCGGCTCGATCGAATCTTCGAACCAGGCATCATTGCTCACATTGACCAGTAATTTTGCCTGCGGCAGGTCTTTGATCACATCGCGCGCAAAGGCTTCTTCGAAGCAGATCGACAGTCCGAGCGGTATTCCAGCGGCATGTAACAGCGGCTGATCTTCATCTCCAGATGCGATATCAGACATGGGGATTTTTACAAACCGGTTAAAAAATTCGATGAGGAAACGCAGGGGTATATACTCGCCCAGCGGCACCAGGTGACGCTTGCTATAAACTTGACCGTTACTGTTTAACACGCTGTTCAACAGGCGTTTTTCATCACTTTTAACAAAGATACCCAGTATTAACTCAGTATTGCGTTTCTCCATCTCGATGTGCAGGTTCTGGATATAAGGTACTACGCGATACCAGTAGTCAGGCACTGCCGTCTCCGGCCAGATGATCAGATCAACATCCTGCTGTTCCAGTGACAGATCTCTATACAGATCCATCGTTGATTGCTTCTTATGCAGCTTCCACTTTACATTCTGCGGAATATTGCCCTGTATGATACTGACTCTGACAGACTCACCATCCGCCTGTGTCCAGTCGACTGTTTTTAGCAGAGCACCCGACAACCATAAGATAATCACCGGCACGACCACAGCGAGTCCGGCTTTAAGGCTTAGCTGTCTGTACCCTGTGAGCAACAATACCAGCGCGCCTGTGCAGACGGCGATCAAACCGCCAACGGCATGATTGCCAAAGATCGGCGCAAATCCTGATAATGGAAGATCGATCTGGGTATAACCTAACTGCATCCAGGCGAAGCCTGTCATCACATAACCCTGAAGCCATTCGAACAGTATCCAGCTAGCGGGATAGAACAGCATTAATCGTAAAGCAGGATTGTCTGGCAAAAACCGATTGACCGTATAGACCGCCAGCGCCGTATATATACTGAGATAACAGCATAATAAAAATATGAGCAGTGCCGCGAATATTGCCGGCGCGCTGCCATGGACATGCAGGCTGTAATAGATCCAGCTAACGCCGGTGCACTGCAGGCCGAGACCATACAACCAGGCACTGATCGCTGCCTGCTTTGCCGGGAGTTTATTCCATAGGAAAAAAGGAATAGCCAGTGTAAAAAACACCAGCCAGTTAAAATCAAACGGTGCAAAAGCTAAGGTCGTTAGCCCACCGGCAATTAAACTATATAACGGCCAACCGAGCAGCTGAAATCTGTGAAAAATATTATTCATTTTTCATGTCCATGGATGGACGGTATATCGCAAGGAGCCGGGATGGCGGTGCGTGCATTATTCATTATCAGATGCTGTATGGGCACGCCCTTTTTTGTTTGCATTAAGACGGTCAGATTCATCCTCAGTAATCGGCAAATTCACATCATCTGATAGAAGGCTAACCTGAATATTATTAATGCGCCGTGAATTCGCACTGATCACTTTGAAGTGAAAGTTTTCGATAGTGACTTCCTCGCCACGCTCGGGAAGGTGGCCCAGCTGAAACGTAACCAGACCAGCGATGGTTTCAAACTTTTTATGGGTCAGCTTCGAGTCAAAATACTGATTAAAATCATCGAGCGGCGTCAGGCCACGCACACTGTAGCGCTGAAACCCGCTGCGCCTGATATTGGTGATATCAGCGGCATCATGCTCGTCATCGATCTCACCGACGATCTGCTCTAATACGTCTTCGATCGTGATCAGGCCGGCAACACCGCCATATTCATCGATCACCATCGCCATATGATTGCGGCTCTCACGGAAGTCTTTTAACAGCACGTTCAAACGTTTGCTCTCTGGCACGAACACTGCGGAACGTAAGATGTCTTTTATCTCAAAATCATCACGGCTCTTTTCATCGTGGTAATGGGTCAGATCTTTTGCCAGCAGGATACCGACGACCTCATCAAGGCTCTCATCGACGACAGGAAAACGGGAGTGGCCCGAGTTTGCTACGATTGACAGCATATCCTCTACACCCAGGTCTTCCTGGACGACCACCAGATGAGAACGCGGCACCATGATATCCCGCACCCGCATCTCAGCGACCTGAAAGACACCTTCGATCATCATCAGCGCCTCAAGATTGATCGTACCTTTACGTTGCGCGTCCCGCAGATGCTGCATCAGCTGAGCACGATCGTCTCTTTGCTTGAATAACCTGTCTTTCAGGGAAGCAAACCAGCCCGCTTTATCTTTGTTTTTTTTCATTTTGTTTCTTTATCAGTAAGGTGTTCATACGGACTATCAAATCCGAGTTTATCGAGAATGTTAATTTCTAACTGTTCCATTTCATCCGCTGCAGCATCGTCGATATGATCATAACCCTGCAGGTGCAGCATGCCGTGCACGACCATATGTGCCCAATGTGATTTTTTGGTTTTTGATTGTTGTTTCGCTTCCTGTTCGATGACCGATGCGCACAGGACGATATCGCCGAGAAGACAGACATCGATCTCTTCTGGTGATTCCATGGGAAAAGACAAAACGTTCGTGGCGCTGTCTTTATGGCGATACTGTTTATTGAGTTTTTGTATGTCGTCAGCGGTAGTCACCAGCATGCTGGCGATGGCCGGTGTTTTTTTCAGATAGGCAGCAGTGGCCCACTCCTGTAACAGACCCGGTTCAGGAACGTCGTCATCACCTGATTCACCAATTTCCGATATCAGATCATCCGAGAGAGAAACTTCAACAGTGACTGTCATGATATTTAGCTCGCCCATGAGTCCTACTTCGACTCATCCTCTTCGTAAGCGTGAACGATCTTTTTAACCAGTGGATGCCTGACGATATCGCCCTTCTGAAATTGCGTGATACCGATACCGTCGATACCCGTCAATATCTTCAAGGCATGGCGCAGTCCAGATGTTTTATCCCGTGGCAGATCAACCTGGGTAATATCACCGGTGATAACAGCTTTGGAACCGAAACCGATCCGTGTCAGAAACATTTTCATCTGATCGATCGTGGTGTTCTGCGCTTCATCCAGAATGATAAATGCATCATTGAGAGTACGGCCGCGCATATAGGCAAGCGGTGCGATCTCGATGATATTACGTTCGACGTATTTAGCTACCTTCTGCTGGCCCAGCATCTCGAACAGGGCGTCATACATGGGACGCAGATAAGGATCAATTTTCTGTGCCAGATCACCCGGCAAAAAACCAAGACGCTCGCCTGCCTCGACGGCCGGGCGCACCAGGATCAGTCGGTCGACCAGGTCATTTTCCAGTGCTTCGACCGCACAGGCCACAGCCAGGTACGTTTTACCGGTACCCGCCGGTCCCACACCAACGGTCAGATCATTGGTCTTAATCTGATCTAGATACTGCTGCTGACTCTTTCCTCGCCCGCTGATCTTGCCCCGACGATTTTTTATACCACCAACGCTATTATCATCTTCAAAATCAGCCGCTTTCGTTTTAGACAAATTATCATCCGTATTATCGTTCAGGTATAACTGAACCGTCGCCGCTGACAGAACCTCATGGCCGGCCACATTGTAAAGTGTCAGGATCGCATTCTTCACCGTTTTCAGACGGCGACCTTCTCCCGTGATCTCGAACTGATTGCTGCGGCAGTTGATCTTCACATCATAAAAATCTTCTATCTGCTGCAGGTGCTGATTGACCGGGCCGCACAGATTAGCAAGCCGTTGATTGTCCACAGGCGTCAGCTCAAATTGAATATTTGTAATGTTTGATGAAACTTGATTGTCAGAATTGCGCATTAATATTTACTTCACCAGCCGTGTATTTATGACCAAAAATGTTACGCGAGTTTACGCCGCGTTTGATTATCACTGGCATGATTTAATTTATCACACGCAGAAAACCCAACATACTCACCTTGCAGAGAATTAGTCCGGGCCTCGGTAATCTTCACATCGACGAAATGGCCGATTAAATTTTTATCCCCGTTAAAATTAACCTTACGGTTATTTTCTGTACGCCCTGAAACCTGTTCTTCACTCTTCCGCGAAATACAGTCGACCAGAACAGACTGTATGGTACCGACCATCTGCTGATTGACCGCATTGGCATTCGAGGTAATCACACTCTGCAGAATACCAAGACGGTGTTTTTTGATGAGGTCCGTCGTATTGTCTGTTAATACAGCCGCTGGCGTACCCGGCCGTGCACTATAGATAAAACTGTATGAATGGTCGAAACCGACATCTTCGATCAGCTTCATCGTATCGGCAAAATCTTCATCACTCTCATCAGGGAAACCGATGATGAAATCAGAGGAGATCGAGATATCCGGACGCGCGATCTTCAGGCGGCGAATAATATCTTTATACTGCTCGGCAGTATGCCCGCGCTTCATCGCAGCCAGCACTTTATCGGAACCACTCTGTACCGGCAGATGTAAAAAACTGACCAGCTCAGGTACCTGTGCATAGACTTCGACCAGGTCATCATTAAATTCCATCGGGTGCGAGGTGGTAAACCGGATACGCTCGATACCATCGATCGCAGCGACATAGTTGATCAACAGCGCCAGATCAGCAAACATCTCTTCACCGTCATCACCCTGCATCGCACCGCGATAGGCGTTGACATTCTGCCCCAGCAAATTGACTTCACGCACACCCTGCGCCGCTAAACCCGCTACCTCGGCAAGTACATCATCGAACGGACGACTGACCTCTTCACCACGGGTATATGGCACCACACAGAAACTGCAGTACTTACTGCAGCCTTCCATGATCGAAACATAAGCCATCGGACCATCTGCTTTCGGTTCTGGCATACAGTCGAATTTTTCGATCTCAGGGAAACTGATATCGACCACTTTCTTATGCATTTCACTGGCACCCGATACCATTTCCGGCAGACGGTGAATGGTCTGCGGACCAAATACCACATCGACATAAGGCGCACGCTTTAGTATCTCGGCACCTTCCTGACTGGCGACACAGCCACCGACACCGATCACCAGATCGGGTTTGTCATTTTTCCATTTTTTCCAGCGGCCGAGCTGAGAGAACACCTTTTCCTGTGCTCTTTCTCTGATCGAACAGGTATTCAGCAGAAGCACATCGGCTTCTTCTGGCTTGTCTGTTAGTTCGAGATCGTGGGAGTTCGCAAGAACATCGGATATGCGCGATGAATCATATTCGTTCATCTGACATCCATATGTTTTGATAAATAATTTGCGCGTTGGCTTGGCTGACATTCGTACCTGGTGTATTAATATTACTCGATGCTAATTATACCTTGTCAGCCCCGGCAATATCTATCTGTAAAATAGCCGTTATATAACCGGCCTGGCACACACTAAAACGATGTTTTTATTCCACTGTCACCGATTTCGCCAGATTTCGCGGCTGATCGACATCGGTACCTTTGTGCACCGCAACAAAATAAGAAAACAGCTGTAACGGCACAGAGAACAGCACCGGCGCAAGCTCGGCTTCCACCGCTGGCACTTTCATCACATGGCAGTTATCACCCAGGTCATCCACTTCCAGGCGCTCATCGGCAAACAGGTAGACCTCACCGCCACGAGCCAGAATCTCCTGAATATTGGATTTGATCTTGCCCTCAAAACCATCCATCGACGCAATCGCGATCGTTGGCAGGTCCTGATCGATCAGCGCGATCGGGCCATGTTTCAGCTCACCCGCAGGGTACGCATCGGCATGGATATAAGAGATCTCTTTAAGTTTTAATGCGCCTTCTAAAGCGATAGGAAACAGCGTTCCGCGTCCGATAAAAATCGCATTTTCCAGTTCGGTAAATTTTTCCGCCCACACTTCTATCGCCGCTTTGCTATCCAGTACACGCTCTATCAGAACGGGTAATGACTGTGCCTGCTGAAGCAATGCGGTTATATCGTCAGCCGCCAGGCCACGCCGTTTACCCAGCGCGATAACCAGCATCAGCAATGCGATGAGCTGGGTGGTGAAAGCTTTTGTGGATGCGACGCCGATCTCCGGGCCTGCACGGGTCATCAGCTTGAGTTCACTCTCTCTTACCAGTGAACTCTCAGGCACGTTACACACGGCCAGGGTCATATTGGTCAATGCTTTAACTTCACGCAATGCGGCCAGCGTATCCGCTGTCTCGCCTGACTGTGAGATCGTCACCACCAGCGTGTCATCCATCAAAACGGTTTTACGGTAACGGTACTCACTCGCAACCTCTACCCTGCAAGGTACACCGGCGATCGCTTCCAGCCAGTAACGGGCGACCAGGCCGGCGTGATAGCTGGTACCACAGGCGATGATCTGCACGGCTTTCACCTTATCGAGAATTACATCGGCATCGACACCAAAAGCACTGTCCAGCAATTGCCCGTCAACGACACGGCCTTCCAGAATATCGACCAGGCACGAAGGCTGCTCGTGGATCTCTTTCAGCATGTAGTGGCGATATTCGCCTTTTGCTGTCGAGTCTGCGCTTAGCGCTGATTCTTTGATCTCACGTTCAACGGTCTCGCCTTTATCGTTATATATAACTAACGAATCAGTATGGATATCCGCAATATCTCCCTCATCGAGGTAGATAAACCGGCGGGTAACCGGCAATAAAGCGGCTGCATCTGAAGCGATAAAATACTCACCGATACCGACACCGATCACCAGCGGGCTACCGCGGCGTGTTGCTATCAGGCGATTGTTGTCAGTATTAGACATTACACCCAGAGCGTAAGCGCCTTCAAAATCAGTTACCGCTGAACGTACGGCATCGAGAAGGTCATCATGCTGCTTTAGATAAAATTCGATCTGGTGGGCTGCAACTTCGGTGTCTGTCTCCGAGGTAAAGTTGAACCCTGCCTTGCTCTGTATTTCACGAAGCTCGCTATGGTTTTCGATGATACCGTTATGTACGATAACGACCGTCTGGTTACAGATATGAGGATGTGCATTTTTTTCGCTGGGCTCTCCATGGGTTGCCCAGCGTGTATGAGCCACTCCCAGTGAGCCTCGCACTTCTGTTTCTTCCAGAGCATCAGAAAGTTCTTTCACCTTACCGACGCGGCGCACACGGCTTATGCAGTCATCCTTGTCCAGTACCGCGATACCGGCTGAGTCATACCCCCGGTATTCCAGGCGTCGAAGCCCTTCAAGCAAGATTGGGGTCACATTACGTTCGGCGACTGCGCCGACAATTCCACACATAGCAAATCCTGATAAAAATTTATTTACCGATTAATAATAGAAGTTAAATCTGCAATTTCCATTGATTATCCGCGCTATTTTACAATGGTTTTATTACAATTTATGGCTTATATCGGCTCAATCAGTGATTCATCTTCCGCCCTTGAGGGGTTAATACATCTATCGTCCTTGTAAACAGCGAAATCTGTCAGATTCTCACCTTATACAAACGATGATTTTATTATCCCATGATCAGAGGTGTATGAATGATCATCTTCGATATAGTCATTCCATATCCGGGTATCTTTATGTGACCACACGGCATCCGAGGAGTGCTCGAAAAACTCCTCTGACACCAGTATATGATCCAGCATACCCTTATGATTTTTGAATTCGTGTGTAAAGAACACGTCTCTAAATGACTTGAGCTGCTGCAGATGCAAAGTACAGTAAAGCGACTTATCACCGCCACGCGCCCGTTTCGTCATCGTCGGCTGATCAGTAATTAGATTTAGCGTATTGCTCAACGGGGTATCATTAAAGTCACCCAGAACAACCGTTGGCGTACCCTGCCCCTGCATATGATCGATCATCATCATTCTCAATGCCGTTGCTTCAGCCGTCCTGCGTATCGTTGAAATGGCGCTGCCGACAGATGAACGATACGCTGAGGAAATACCGGAGGGTCTGGAAGGCAGTTTGGATTTGAGATGACATGCAAACACCGTTATCTCAGGCGTGCTCGATGAATCCTGATTTTTGATCCTGACCTTAATGATACTGCGAGAAAATTTAGAAATTTTAACAGTGACTTCATCATCCTCGCCGTCCTGTTCATCAATTTTCATTAACTCCGTAAATGGAAAATTTTTGACAACCTCGACATTGCCCGAAACAACCCAGGGCTTTCGAACGACTAACGCCACAGCAATGTTATACCAGGTCGGTTTAATATAAATTGCCTTATAGCCTGATAACGCCGGCACCGAGAGAAC
Source organism: Pseudomonadota bacterium (assembly GCA_030673345.1). GTDB lineage: Bacteria > Pseudomonadota > Gammaproteobacteria > SZUA-229 > SZUA-229. Next base: position 718 of record DAOVJH010000035.1, on the reverse strand, counting down.
ATCATCCAGACATTCTTTGCTCCACAATTCCTGAAAAGCAACGACATCTGCATCCACCTCCAGCAGCATCGCACGTGTCCATTCCATCTTCCTGTCGTAATCAGCCTGAACTACTGGATTACTGCCATGTGTTGTCGATCCAACTTTTTGAAAGTTGTATAAGTTAAATGAGGCGAAACTAATATCTGCTGGCATTTTGATTAACTCCTTGTCAATTGATCATAGATACATCTCGTCATAATGACTCTGTATCTCTGTATCCCTGTTTACATGAACATACTAACATCAGGGCATGAGGCTATAGCGTAGCGGAGGACCTGGTCAACTGCAACGACTTCTTCAAAAAACGAAAGCAGCCGAATGTCCGAAATAATTAAACAAATTTAAGGCGTCCGACCCTTTAAATTTATGATTTAGCGCGACATCAAATGCAATCAAAAAAGCCCTGAATTGTTCAGGGCTTTTTTGATTGCATTATAAAGAGTGGGGAAAAGAGTTACTTCTCTGTTTCTGATGAGCAAAGACACTCGATCAACCGCTCTACCTGTTGAGTGCAGCAACCACTTCCCATTGTGGCATAGGTCTGTTTTTTAACCTCTTCCACTGTCGTAGCCCCATTGACGATGGCATTGATAATATCCACCTTAAGCACCTCATTGCAGGTACATAGATTTCGGTCTAAATTCTTCTTAAGAATAGGTGGAAGTTTATCCAGAGG
>DAOVJH010000206.1 GCA_030673345.1 Pseudomonadota bacterium | reverse complement strand
TATTCCGCGATTGGTCAGAATATAATAGCTAATCGCGGAATAAAATCCGCTCCTACATATATATTTATCAATAAGTTATTAAATAAACTTAATCTAAATTATAGCGTAAAAAAACATATGAGCAGAGTATTCAATTTCAGTGCAGGCCCTGCCGCACTGCCAACAGAAGTATTAGAACAGGCACAGGCAGAAATGCTGGACTGGAACGGTTCAGGCATGTCCGTGATGGAGATGAGTCATCGTGGCAAAGACTATATGTCTATCGCGGCGAAAGCTGAAGCTGACTTACGTGAACTGATGAGCATCCCCGATAATTACAAAGTCCTGTTCCTGCAGGGCGGTGCCAGCAGCCAGTTTGCGATGGTGCCGATTAACTTACTCAATGGTAAGAAGTCCGCAGATTACCTGCTGACCGGCCAGTGGTCTAAAAAAGCGGTGGCTGAAGCAAAACGCTACTGTAATGTAAATCTGGTGGCAGACACTACAGACAGTAAATTCACCACGGTGCCTGATGAAGCCAGCCTCAAGTTTGATCCTGAGGCAGCCTATGTACATTACACACCGAATGAAACCATCGTCGGTGTCGAATTCGATTATATTCCTGACACGGGTGATGTGCCGCTGGTCGCTGATATGTCGTCAACCATCTTATCGCGTGCGATCGATGTCTCTAAGTTCGGCGTAATCTATGCCGGTGCGCAGAAGAATATCGGGCCAGCAGGTTTAACCATCGTTATCGTGCGTGAAGACCTTATCGGTAATGCCGATTCAAATATGCCAGTCATGTTCGATTACAAAACATTCGCTGATAATGAATCAATGTATAACACGCCACCAACTTATAGCTGGTATCTTGCGGGTCTGGTTTTCGCCTGGGGATTGAACAAAGGCGGTATGTCTGCCATAGAAGCCATAAACAGGCGCAAAGCAGAAAAACTTTATAAAGCGATCGATGATTCTGCTTTCTACAGCAACCCGGTAGCGGTCAACGGCCGCTCATGGATGAACGTACCTTTCATCCTGGCAAATGCTGATCTTGACGCGGCGTTTATCGAACAGGCTGCAGCAAAAGGCCTGGCGACATTAAAAGGCCATCGCTCAGTTGGCGGTATGCGCGCCAGTATCTACAATGCAATGCCTGAAGAAGGTGTCGACGCATTGATCGCATTCATGCTGGACTTTGCCGCTGCTAATTCGTAACTTTGGTAAACGCTTAAATCATAAGGTAGCGACATACAGCACCTGTCATCTCGACGAAGGAGAGATCTTACAAACTCTAACCTTCAAGATCTCTCCTTCGTCGAGATGACACTATATAAAAACCTAATTTAAAAATTAAGATCTGGAATTTACAAATGTACAACATCAAAACCATTAACAACATCTCTGACAAAGGCTTAAGTCGTTTACCGGCTGAAATTTATTCGGTGGATCCGGATATTGAAAATCCCGATGCCATTATTTTGCGTTCTCAGAATCTGCACGATATGGAAATTCCTACAAATTTAAAAGTTGTCGGTCGAGCGGGTGCGGGCACCAATAACGTACCGGTGGACAAGCTCGGTGATGAAGGTATCGTTGTTTTTAATGCGCCTGGTGCAAATGCCAACGCGGTTAAAGAACTGGTTATCTGCGGCATGTTACTGGCGTGCAGAAATATCTGTCAGGCATGGCAATATGCTGCAAATGTCGAAGGCAGTGATGAAGAGCAGAATAAAGCAGTCGAAGCTGGCAAGAAAAAATACGTCGGTTATGAACTGCCTGGGCGCACATTAGGTGTTGTTGGCCTGGGTGCGATAGGTGTTGAGATTGCCAATGCTGCAGTCGCTTTAGGCATGCGCGTGGTCGGTTTTGACCCGACCATCACCGTAAAAAGTGCATGGAAGATGTCTTCTGATGTTGAAGAGATGGCAAGTATTGAAGAACTGCTGAAAGAAGCAGATTTTGTTAGTTTTCATGTGCCCCTGATCGATGCAACTCAAAACCTGTTAAATGCTGAGCGTATTGCCGGCATGAAAGATGGTTCAGTAATTTTAAATTTTGCACGTAATGGTGTTGTTGATGATGATGCGGTGCTTGCTGCCCTTGAGTCCGATAAAATAGGTGCTTATGTTTGTGATTTTCCGGCGCAGAAGTTAAAAGGTAATGACCGCGTAATTACTTTGCCGCACCTTGGCGCATCTACAGCGGAAGCAGAAGAAAATTGTGCGATGATGGTTGCAGACCAGATAAAAGATTTTCTTGAAAACGGAAATATTAGAAACTCGGTTAATTTCCCCGCCGTCAAACTGCCTCGCGGTGGTAAATCACGTGTTGCTATCACGCATAATAATATGCCAGATATGATTGCCAAGATAACCTCCGAAGTCGGCGAAAAGGGTTATAACATCTTCCATATGCGTAATGAATCAAGAAATGAGCTGGCATACACATTGATGGACATCGAGAGTGAAATCGGGGATGATTTAATCGATCATCTAAGTTCTATCGACGGTGTACTAAAGGCACGCCAGGTTTAAGTAATATAAAAAACATATTTACCACAGAGGGCACAGAGTACACAGAGATAACATTGGATTTTTATGGCGCCGTAGGCGCAGTCATGCAAAAAACCTCTGTGTACTCTGTGTCCTCTGTGGTTCAAAAAATTAATGCCAGATAATAAAGACCCGCTAGCAGAAATACGAAAACGTATCGATGAGATAGACAGATCTATTCAGGATCTGGTTTCAGAACGTGCATCGTGTGCAGCAAATGTAGCTAAGGTAAAACAGCAGCAGGGCGAGACTGGCCACTTCTATCGCCCGGAAAGAGAAGCGCAGGTCTTGCGTGCCGTGATGGAACGCAATAAAGGGCCGCTTACCGATGAGAGCATCGCCGGTATCTTCCGTGAGATTATGGCGGCCTGTCTGGCGCATGAAAAACCATTAAAAGTCGCATTTTTAGGTCCGGAAGGCACTTATACGCATTCGGCTGCAGTAAAACATTTCGGTAGCCTGATAGAAACGCAGCCGGTTGAGAGTATCGAAGAGGTATTCAGACTGGTCGAAGCGGATGGTGCAAATTTCGGTGTCGTGCCTGTCGAAAATTCCAGTGCTGGCGTTATCAACCATACTCTGGATCTGTTCATGAAATCGTCGCTGACCATCAGTGGTGAAGTGGCATTGCGGATCCGTCATAACCTGCTGAGTAAATTAGACTCACTCGATAAGATAGACCGTGTTTATGCACATCAGCAGTCACTGTCGCAGTGTAGTCAGTGGCTGGATAAACATTTACCTGATGCCGAACGTATCTCGATGAGCAGTAATGCGCAGGCTGTTTTATATGCCAGGGATAATGCTGCTGCGTCTATCGGTGGCAGCATGGCCGCTGAACTTTATGATATGCCCATCCTGCAAGCTGATATCGAGGACGAACCGGATAACACCACGCGTTTTGCTGTAATCGGACAGCACCTGTCGCCACCGAGCGGTGATGATAGAACCAGCTTACTGGTCTTCGTTCATAATCGTCCGGGTTCATTATTTGACCTGCTTAAACCACTGGCTGACCGCGGTATCAGTATGAGTAATATAGAGTCACGTCCATCGCGTAGGGGTGTCTGGGATTATGTCTTCTTCATCGATATCGATGGTCACCGTGATGATGAGGTGGTAAGAGCGGCGATCACAGAAATCGAGAAAGCATCAGCCATGGTCACCATTCTTGGTTCGTACCCTAAAGCTGTTCTCTGAAACATGTCACAGTCTTTTCCTGTCGGTTCATACTTAAAGCTGGCGACTACAGGTGTTCAGCAGCTAACACCTTACCAGCCGGGAAAGCCGGTCGAAGAACTCGAGCGTGAACTGGGAATCTCTGGTTCGATCAAACTGGCATCCAACGAAAATCCACTGGGCCCCAGTCCTCTTGCATTAGCTGCCATCAAAGCGAATTCATCATCGGTCAATTATTATCCGGATGGCGGCGGTTTTGCGCTAAGCGATAAGCTCGCGCAGAAACATCAGGTGGATGCATC
>DAOVJH010000183.1 GCA_030673345.1 Pseudomonadota bacterium | reverse complement strand
TTTGGATGGTTTGGCGCAGTCATAAAAGAATCAATGGCTGATAGTTATAATGAACAGGTGGATAAATCTTTCCGCATCGGCATGTTATGGTTCATCTTCTCTGAGGTGATGTTCTTTGCAGCCTTCTTCGGCGCCCTCTTCTATGCGCGTACCATTGCTGTCGAATGGTTAGGTGGTTCTAGTAATAATGCGATGACCCACGAGCTGTTATGGCCTGCATTTGAAGCGGTTTGGCCAGTGATGGTTAACCCTGATAACGCAGCGATACCAGGACCAAAGGATGTCATTCCTGCTTCTGGTCTGCCAGCCTGGAACACGGCGATCCTGCTATTATCTTCTGTTACCGTTACGATCGCACATCATGCTTTACGTGCCGGCCACAGAAAACCACTGATTATGTGGTTAGCGGCTACAGTAGCATTAGGTTGTATCTTCCTTGTTCTGCAAGCTGAAGAATACATTCATGCTTACACTGAATTAGGTCTGACAATGGAGTCAGGTATCTATGGTAGTACCTTCTTCATGTTGACCGGCTTCCACGGATTCCACGTAACCATGGGTACAACCATGCTACTAGTGATGTTGATCCGTTCGATCAAGGGTCACTTTACAGCTGAAAAACATTTCGCATTCGAAGCAGTTGCCTGGTACTGGCACTTTGTGGATGTTGTCTGGTTAGGATTGTTTATCTTCGTTTACTGGTTGTAACCGTAAGATTGTAAACACGAGAAACGCGGAACAGATGTTCCGCGTTTTTTTTAAGACAGGCCATGGGGTGTAATAAACCCCATGGCCTGTCCTATTAATAACAGTAAAAAAATACACACAGATAAGCCGATACGCCAGGTCAAAGATTTCAACATTTTGTCAGACTTATCTCCTTTAGCCATTGCTACTAGCGCAGAGCCAAGACTTACGAGAACAACGAGTAATAAGCTGAGAATAACAATTTTGAATATCATGTGTTTTCCGTATAACGTTTGTTAGGCTCTAATGTCAGAGACTGTTTTTATTTGATTGATTAGATGAATATTTTTGAGAAAATCAGACAATACCGCTTATGTTCTATGCGTATTGCGTCCTATCATTTTAATCCGGGTGCGTTCAGCACGTTTGTTACCATCGCCCTGCTATATATCATGATGTCACTCGCGTTCTGGCAGATGGATCGTGCGGATTTTAAGGATACTTTACAGCAAAATATTATAGAACGTAAAAAATTATCACCTGTCGGTATCGAAGAATTACCTGCTCCGATCGAAAGCAGACGTTATCTTCCTGTTAACTTTATGGGCGAATTTGATGCTCAGCACAGTTTTTTATTAGATAATATAACGTTTGAAGGAAGTGTAGGTTATCATGTATTTACGCCGGTAAAAATTGACGGCTCTAAAACCATCCTGGTTAACAGAGGGTTTGTTTCACAGGGTAAAACGCGCGATCAGTTGCCAGAAATTGATGCGCCAGATGGTAAGATAACAATTTCAGGCCTGCTGGATTTTTCACCATCTCGTACCTTGCTGCTGGCGGAAAATGTACAGGAAACATCGCGTTGGCCTGTTGTTCTGCAATATGTTGATCTGAATGAGATCAGTCAGTTATTAGGTTATGAGCTGTATGATATGGTGTTATGGCTTGACCCGGATGAAACCGCCAGTTTTGAATATGACCTTCCGGTATTTAATTTAAATGCAGCTAAAAATAATGGTTATGCTTTTCAGTGGTTTGCTATGTCGCTGGCATTATCCATTATATATATTGTTGTGAACACGAAACGAACAATTAAATAATTACTAAAAATATTGTCATCCTGAACGATAGTGAAGGATCTTGGCTGCTAATGTTAAGATTCATCGCTTTGCTCAGAATGACAAAAGAGCAGCAAAACACAATAGTGCAATACTGATTATGAATGATAAAGATTCGCAAGTTGAAAGCAGGCCCGTTAATAACCCGATAGCCGGCTCAAAAAGAAATCCCTATACAGTCTGGTTTGTCGTTATAGCCTTTATAGCGCCAGTAGCGTTGGCGTATGTTATATTCTTTTTGGTCGATGTTAAATCATTTGTAAATCATGGTGAGATACTTGATCCGATCGTTCACATCAGAAGCTTTGAACTAAAAAATGAAGTGGGTGAAATCATCCCGCAGGATGAACTGACCTACAAATGGCGGTTGATCTCTTTTGTTGGTAAAGACTGTGATGAACATTGTGAGTCCCGTTTGTACGACAGCCGTCAGATCCACACCTCACTAGGCAAGAACAAGCACCGTCTTATCCGTATGTTTGTACACCTGGAACCTGCAGGCGAGTCTCTGACCCGTCTGATATCGGAGACCCATAAAAATATTATAAGCGTCACGGGCGACGCTGAAAGCATCATAAATGCACTCGGTAAGAATGTGCGTGAAGATGCGGGCATCAAGAATAACGAAATCTATATCATGGACCCGATGGGGAATGTAATGATGCGTTTTACACAGGAACAACCGAATAAAGAATTCCTGCATGATCTGAAAAAATTACTTAAGGCTTCTCAAATTGGATAATTCACCTACACAAAATTCAAGCGATGATATCAAAAGCACTACCTGGCGTGATTACTTTGATCTGTGCAAGCCGAAGGTCGTCGCATTATTATTGCTAACTTCTGTCGTCGGTGTTGTTTTAGCCAGTCCACCGGGTGAGATATCTTTATTTATCTTAATTCTCTCAACACTGGGTATCGGCCTGGGTTCTGCAGCGGGTGCAGCTATCAACCAGATAGTAGAGCGAGAGAGTGATGCACGCATGGCGAGGACTGAGAACCGGCCTTTGCCCCAGGGGCGTGTCAGCCAGAAAAATGCTTTTATATTTGCGGTGCTGATGGCAGTCGCTTCGGTATTTGTATTGACTGCATGGATAAACGTATTAACGGCAGTCTTAACATTTGCCAGCATGATCGGTTACGCAGTTATCTATACCATGTACCTGAAAAAAGCGACACCGCAGAATATCGTGATCGGTGGTCTTGCGGGTGCAACGCCGCCGCTACTCGGCTGGACCTCGGTAACAGGGAGTGTTGATCCACATGGTTTATTACTGGTGCTGATCATCTATACCTGGACGCCGCCCCACTTCTGGGCACTGGCGATTCACCGCCGTGATGACTATGCAAAAGTAAATCTGCCTATGCTGCCGGTAACGCACGGTATCGAATTCACCAAGTATTCTATCCTGGGTTATACCATCTTGATGTTCATGGTTACCCTGCTGCCCTATCTCGCTTATATGCGTGGTGAGATATACCTGGTGTCTGCAGTCTTGCTTGGCCTGTATTTCTTTTATAAAGTTTTTCTGTTGATGTTCAGCGACAGAAAGAACGCGGCTATTTCCACATTCGTTTATTCGATCAATTATCTGCTTTTATTGTTCGTTTCGATGGTAGTCGACCATTACTTTGCAGGCAACGTCAGCCAGTACCTGTGTGACAGTTTTAACTTCAAGTGTGGCTTAGGTACCTAGCTGGATGTCTATCAAGTCTAACGGACTCATCGTCGCATCTGCCATAGTAGCGATGTCTGTTGGCTTCTGGTTATCAACGATACAGCAGGAAAGAACCAGCGAAGCGGAAAACAAAAAAGAAAATGCTATCGCCCAGGCCAGGAAAAACTTCTCGCCAATTCAGGGAGCGATACTTTCCCCTGCTCGCAAGATTAGCGTGCCTGCGTTAATAAAAGATAATGGTCAGGTTTTTACATCGGATGATCTAAAAGGACGATGGCATTTTCTGTTCTTCGGCTATACGCATTGCCCAGATATCTGCCCGGTAACGATGGGTGTTGTTGCCAGGGCCAAAAAGAACGCAAAAGCTGTAAACCATATATTTCCGGATGTTGTTTTTGTTTCGGTTGACCCTGAGCGTGACAATGTAGAATTACTGGCTGAATATGTTCAGTACTTCGATAAAGATTTTATCGGTGTTACCGGCAGCAAGGATCTGATCAAAGCGCTGACCCTGCAGATGAGCGTGGTATATATGGTTGCACCGCAGAAGGCGGATAAGGCTCTGGCGGTATCAGAAGATTCGGATAGCGGTTCCTATACGGTAGACCACAGCTCTGCCCTTTTACTGATTAATCCGGAAGGGAAGCTGGTTGCCTTTTTTAATCCACCGCATGACCCGAAAACAATTCTTAAAGATTTTCAGACTGTGGTTAATCTGAGCGATTAGATTCACTAAGCTGTATAAGTTTGCATCTGAGCTCGTGCGCATATCAGATTTGTGCGAAGCCTGTTCACTGCCGAAATGTTTGCTTACGGCCAGAAGCGGACACTGGCTTTAAGTCCCTTCTCCCCCCTGGGAGAAGGTTAGGATGAGGGTGTTTTCAGCGATGCCCTCACCCCAGCCCTCTCCCAGGGGGAGAAGGGGAATATTGAACACTTATGTCTTCTTTGGCTCAACTACAGCCATT
>DAOVJH010000018.1 GCA_030673345.1 Pseudomonadota bacterium | reverse complement strand
CGACCAGCCTGTCCTCATCACGGAACTCGATGGCTTTGATACCAGAGGCTCTTGGACGTGAGAAATTTGATAATGCTGTTTTCTTCACCGTACCGCTGCTGGTAGCCATGAAGACGAACTGGTCTTCGCTGTATTCGCGAATTGGCAGTACTGCATTGATGCGCTCACCCTCTTCCAACGGAAGAAGATTAATAATCGGTTTACCGCGTGAGCCGCGTCCCGCCATCGGTAGTTGATATACTTTTAACCAGTACACTTTGCCGCGGCTGGAGAAACAGAGCAGCGTGTCGTGTGTGTTGGCAACAAACAGCTTATCGATAAAATCTTCTGTCTTCATCGAAGTGGCAGACTTACCGCGTCCACCACGGCGCTGCGTATTGTAGACATCCAGTTGCTGAGACTTGGCGTAACCTTCATGCGAGAAGGTAACCACCACATCTTCTTCAGTGATGAGATCTTCCATGTTGAAATCAAGTTCGTCTTCCATGATTTCACTGCGACGTTCATCGACGTAGTTATCACGGATCTCTTCAAGCTCTTCACGGATTACTTCGAGCAGCCTTTCCGGGTTGGAAAGTATCTCGATAAGCTCTTTAATAATATCCAGTATCTGCTGGAATTCATTAACAATTTTATCTTGTTCGAGACCGGTCAATCGATGCAGTTTCAGATCAAGGATTGCCTGCGCCTGCACTTCTGAAAGATGATAACCATCATCCTTTAAGCCATAGCGCGGATCCAGATCATCAGGCCGTGAAGCACTGACCTCGTTGCCTATCTGGGCGCCTTCTGTAGCGCGGGCCACCATCTCATTAACCACACCCGCTGGCCAGACTCGCTGCAGCAAACCCGCTTTCGCTTCAGCAGGATTGGCTGACTTTTTGATCAGTTCGATCACTTCATCGATATTAGCCAGTGCGACAGCAAGCCCTTCCAGAACGTGTGCTCGGGCGCGTGCTTTGCGTAACTCATAAATGGTACGACGGGTAACAACTTCACGACGATGTCTCAGGAACGCATCTAAAATCTGTTTCAGATTCAACAATTGCGGCTGGCCTTCGACCAGCGCCACCATATTGATACCGAACGAACACTGCATGGATGTCTGTGAAAACAGATTATTGAGCAGTACATCCGCCGCATCATTGCGTTTTACTTCGATGACGATGCGCATGCCATCTTTATCCGATTCATCACGCAGCGCGGATACACCTTCGATGCGCTTCTCTTTAACCATCTCAGCGATACGTTCGATCAGACGCGCTTTATTTACCATATACGGGAGCTCAGTCACGATGATCGACTGCTTGCCCTTTTTGTCTTCAACTATCTCTGCACGCGAACGCATGATCATGCGACCACGGCCCGTCTTGTATGCCTGACGGATACCCTTAACACCATTGATAAATGCCGCAGTCGGCAGATCAGGTGCCGGGATGTGCTGCATTAGCTCATCGATCGATAATTCAGGATTTTCGATCAACGCCAGGCAGGCGCTGATGACTTCGCCAAGGTTATGTGGCGGCATATTGGTCGCCATACCGACAGCGATACCGGTTGAACCGTTAATCAGCATGTTTGGCACACGTGTCGGCAGAACGACTGGCTCTGATTCAGAACCATCATAGTTTTCTGCAAAATCGACGGTTTCTTTATCCAGATCAGCAAGTAACTCATGGGCGATCTTGGACATGCGAACTTCGGTGTAACGCATGGCAGCCGGTGCATCACCATCGACCGAACCAAAGTTACCCTGGCCATCGACCAGCATATAACGCAGCGAAAATGGCTGTGCCATACGGACGATAGTATCGTAGACCGCAGTATCACCATGCGGATGATATTTACCGATAACATCACCGACGACACGGGCTGATTTTTTGTACGGTTTATTGTAATCGTTACCGAGTACACTCATCGCATACAATACGCGGCGGTGTACCGGTTTAAGACCATCACGGACATCGGGCAAAGCACGTCCGACGATAACACTCATGGCGTAATCCAGATAGGATTGGCGCATTTCGTCTTCGAGATTTACCGGGGATATTTCTTTCGCAAATTCTGTCATTTAGAGGTGCTTTTCAGGTTCCATCACAGGGCATTTATTGTTCGTTTTAGCCCAAAAAAATAGCGCATTAAAATGCGTCTTATGAAGCGCCTGATATTAGCACATATCGCACATGCACGGGCAGTCTATTTCCCTGTTTTTTAATAGGAAAAAGCTTTCACCGCAGAGGCGCTCTTAACAGAGAAAACCTCTGCGTCTCTGCCCCTCTGCGGTGAATGTTTTTGGCTTTATTTCACCAGTAAATGCAGCTTTTTATACATCACCGCGTAATAAACAATCGGGATAACAACCAGGGTAAGAATGGTCGATACCAGCAGACCAAAGATCAGTGAAATCGCCAACCCACCAAAGATCGGGTCATCGATGATGAAGAAACCGCCGATCATCGCAGCGATGCCAGTCAACACGATCGGTTTGGCGCGTACCGCTGCGGAAGTTATCACAGCCTGCTGAAACGCCATACCTTCACGTAGCTGCTGGTTTATAAAATCGACCAGCAGGATGGAATTGCGCACGATGATTCCGGCGAGCGCGATCATGCCGATCATCGAGGTCGCCGTAAACTGTGCATCGAGCAAAGCATGACCCGGCATGATGCCGATGATGGTCAACGGTATCGGTGCCATGATCACCAGTGGTATCTTGTAAGAATGAAACTGTGCCACCACCAGCAGATAGATCATTAGCAGACCAACCGCATACGCCGCTCCCATGTCACGGAAGGTTTCATAGGTCACCTGCCATTCACCATCCCACTTCAGACTATATTCGTAAGGGTTGACCGGCTGCCCGGTATACCATTGTTCCAGGCCGTTCTGCTGGTTCAAGGTACCGGCGATATCAAACATTCCATAGAGCGGACTATCGACATCTCCAGCCAGGTCAGCCGTTACATACACCACCGGCAGCAGGTCTTTATGATAGATATTTTTCTCCCTTTCACCCGGTATGATATCGACCAGTTCAGCTAGCGGTACCAGTGCACCGTTCACTGAGCGCACCTTTAATGCCAGTACCTGTTCGAGATCGGCCTTGTCCGCATCATCATATTCGACACGGATAGGCACAGCATACTTCAGATTTCGACCGTGCAGGTAGGTGACGTCCGAGCCATTTAATACCGTTGTCAGCGCCTCACCGATCACCTGCTGCGAGACACCTAAGCGAGCTGCCCGCTGACGATCTATGGTCACTGTCAGCTTCTCAGACGGGTATTCCACACTATCATCCACGTCCACGATGTTGTCGGTGCTCTCGAACACTTCTCGCAATGCTTTGGCCTGCTGTATCTGTCCGGCATAATCCAGCCCATAAACTTCTGCCACGATCGGCGACATCACCGGTGGCCCCGGCGGCACTTCGACGATTTTCACATTACCTTCATACTGCCTGGCAATGTCCTGCAACGGTTTTCTCACCGACAGGGCAATCTCATGGCTCTTGCGGTCACGATGGTGTTTATCGACCAGGTTGACCTGGATATCACCGATATTGGCGCCCTCACGCAGATAATATTGACGCACCAGCCCGTTAAAACTGATCGGGGCTGCCGTACCAGCATAGATCTCGTAATCGGTTACTTCATCGAGCCCGCCGATATACTGCCCCATCTCCTGCAACACCCGGCTTGTCTGTTCGAGGCTACTGCCTTCAGGCATATCCAGTACTACCTGAAATTCACCCTTGTTATCTGAGGGCAGCATCTTTAACACCACTGCCTGTACTGCCACCAGCGAAATCGCGGCGGCGATCAACAGCAAAATTCCACCGAGTAAAAACCAGCGGTTGCGATTACCTTTGTCACCACCGAGAAACGGCGTCATCACACGGCTGAAGAGCCGGGTTATTTTAGTCTCCTGCGATTGCGCATCCTGTGCCACAGGATGCTGGCTGGACTTAGCCAGCATGACATTGGTCAACCAGGGGGTAAAAACGAAAGCGATGACCAGTGAGGCCAGCATACCCATGCTGGCATTGATCGGAATCGGGCTCATGTATGGCCCCATCAGACCGGAAACGAATGCCATCGGCAGCAAGGCAGCAATGACGGTAAAGGTGGCCAGTATGGTTGGCCCACCCACCTCATCGACAGCGACCGGAATCAGGTCCTGCAATTTTTGTTTGCCCAGCGCCATATGGCGGTGGATGTTCTCCACTACCACGATGGCATCATCGACCAGGATACCGATAGAAAATATGAGTGCGAACAAGGACACACGGTTCAAGGTAAAACCATAGGCCCAGGAAGCAAACAGAGTAACCAGCAGCGTGACGGCAACCGCCGCACCCACGATTAATCCTTCACGCCAGCCAAGTGCCCACATTACCAGCAATATCACGGCGATCGTTTCGATGATCAATTTCTGTATCAGCTTTTCAGACTTGGCCTGTGCGGTAAGACCGTAGTTCCGGGTGATACTGATTTCGACATCATCCGGTATAAAGGTACCTTTTAATTGATCCAGCCTTTTGATGACCTGGTCTGCAATATCCACCGCATTACTGCCTGGCTTTTTTGCGATCGCCAATGTCACCGCTGGCTGCAGCTGGTTTATCGTGCCTGTTGCAGCACTCGCCTGCAACAAACTGCCCCTGCCATTCGCAATAGAGACATATTGCGATGGTGTATCAACACCGTATTTGACGGTCGCAACATCCTGCAGGTATACCGCTTTACCATCAAACACACCGACCACCAGCTCGGCAATCTCTTCAGGCGACGTTAAAAAGGTACCGGCCTGAAGTAATATCTCGCGATTATCGGCAGTCACCGTTAAACCGGTACGTGCACTGTTTGCCGCCCGTAGCGCATTACCCAGGTCTCGGATATCGATGTTGTAGCCGGACAGTGCCTGTGGATCAAGTACCACATGCATGACGCGAGTCGGGCTGCCGATGGTGTAGATATCACGCGTACCGGCGATACGTTTGAGTTCGGTTTCAAGACCGTGTGCGACCAGGCTTAACTCGTAGGCGCCAGTCTCTGTATTGTTCGACCACAGCGTCGCAGCGATGATAGGCACATCATCGATACCTTTCGGTTTGATGATGGGCTGCCCCACCCCCAGATCGGCGGGTAACCAGTCCTGGTTGGAATACAGTTTGTTGTAGAGACGGACGATAGCATCTGTACGGTTCTCTCCCACCAGGAACTGCACGGTGAGTACCGCCATGCCCGGTGACGAAGTGGAATAAACATGATCGATACCGCTGATCTCAGAGACCATCTGCTCTGCTGGCGTAGCAACCAGGCTCTCTACTTCACTGGCAGTAGCGCCGGGAAATGGGATGAACACATTGGCAAAGGTCACATTGATCTGCGGGTCTTCTTCACGCGGCGTGATCATCACCGCGAAGATGCCCAGCAGCACACCGACCAGTGCCAGCAATGGCGTGATCTGCGTGGTTAAAAAATGCCTGGCAGTATTACCGGATATCCCCAGCTTACTCATGCACTGCTCCTGCTGAACCAGTGCCTGCAGAATCCTGTCTGCGCTGCTGTATCAATGCGCTGCCTGCCTCGATCGGATCCAGTGCAACTTTTTCACCAACACTCAGACCTGATAACACGATCTGTGAATCATGATTGCGCCTGCCGAGACGGACATACCTGAAGTTAATGATGCCTTTTTCATTGATTACGTAGACAGCCGTCAATTCCGAGCGGTAGACGATGCTCTGTTGCGGTATCTGCAACACTTCTTTTTCACCGGTGACCAGTGAGGCTTTGACGAACATGCCGGGAAACAGACCGCCGATGCCTTCTGGTAGATCCAGCCTGACCTTGAAAGTATTGGACGCACGGTCGGCGATGGGGAAAACAGTAATCTTATCGACCGCCACCTGCACCTGTTCACCACCGATGGCAGCATCGGTGTATACAAACGCCTTACCGAAAACGCGAATCTTGTTGATCAGGTTCTGCGGTACGTCGACATTCACCCTGAGTTTATCCAGTGAAACGCCAGTCATGAGTTTCGCCCCGGTCTGTACGGTTTCACCGATTTCGACATGACGTTCGGTGACGATACCGCTATAAGGCGCCCTTACCTGTGTATAAGATAGTTGCTCACGGGCTTCTTCCAGGCTGGCCCGGGCCGATTCCAGACGGGCTTTAGCGGCAGATAAGCTATGTTTTGCCTCATCCATTTTAGCTTTAGAGACTACTTTTTTAGCATAGACATCTTCGGTACGTTTGAATTCATCCCTGGCTTTTGCCAGATGAGAGATAGCTTCCTTCTCACCAGCCTGTGCCTTTTTAAGCTGCGCTTTTTGTGACACCGCTTTAAGCTGGATAATGACTGCACCCTTTTCGACATAATCATCGATGTCGACCAGGATAGTTTGTATGGTTCCGCGGGTCTGTGCTGACACCGTCGCCTTATTGATGGCTTCGACAACACCATCCAGACGAAACTCACGGCTCAACAGCTCTAACCTGACTTCAGCCGAGGCCAGATCATTAACGGTGCTGGCTTCGGCGTCTTGAACCGGCAGCAGAAAAAACCCTGACAACAGCATTAACGACAGCGCTGCTACAGTCATTATCGTGTTTCGCTTAATACGTATAAAATGCACCATTATTCCACCTGATTAGTAAGGTCACTCTTTATATTAGAAGGCTCTAATATACGGTCATTTCTTAATAAGTCAACGGTTTATCTATATATGATCTAACGTAGACCATATAACACCACTCTTATAAAAGAAGACGTGTCGGTTTAAAAATTAGCAATTAATTTTCGCGTCAGATCAATCGTTTCTGACCTTTTCTGAACAGGTAAAAACGAATGCCCGAGGTAGAGGCAGTAACCCAGCC
The DNA here is from genome assembly GCA_030673345.1 of Pseudomonadota bacterium. Lineage (GTDB taxonomy): Bacteria > Pseudomonadota > Gammaproteobacteria > SZUA-229 > SZUA-229. The sequence goes on along the minus strand of DAOVJH010000018.1, from coordinate 4,473 downwards.
ACTTATAGAGAAACCGGTTCAGTGTCCATTTAATCTTTATCGCCTTTTCAGGAATATGATCATACCGGAGGCGACCATGTTTGAGATGCCCGGTGAGCACTTCTACCTGCTGAGCATCATGGTATATACGCAAGGTTAACGCCGGTTCAGCGACAGCCTGCGCCGCTTCCTGTGCTGCTTCTTCGAAATAATAAGTCAGAAAGACCGTGGTGGTAAATTTTGTGCGTTCGATGATCTTTAGATGAAGACTCAAACAGCCTGGCAGACGCGAGACCGTATCAACAGACAGCTTGTCCAGATCGGGTATCAGTCTGCGCAGGCGCATGTAATTGTTCTCGTAGAGGTCCATCAGGCTGACGAAACCGCGCGGATCGACATCCTCACAGCCATAACCGGTCGGGCTCATGCTTTTCGGCGATTTCATGGTTCGCGGTTTCATATTGATAGATTATAGTAAATTTGTGTTTAAAGGTATTTTACCGTAGCGCAAGAGACCGTATGTCCTTAGTGGTGCCAAAGGCAACGTTGAATATTTAAGAGAAATCGCGGTTTACAAACCGCTCCTACAAGGTAGCACTCATCTGTAGGAGCGGATTGTAATCCACGATCAGTGCCTCAATTTAAAACAAAAAGCTAAAGCTTCAAACGTCCGCTCCTGGCCGTTAGCAAACTTTCAGGCTGACCAGTACGGTGTCTCAATGCCCTGACCGAGGTCTGCTTTTATCAGGCGATCACGCACTTCCAGCAGTTTTTCGACCAATGCCGGCTCGGCTTTCTCATAGGCTTCTGCATCAGGTATGCGTTTGACCACGACACCCAGCAGCTCGGTGATGGCATTACCGATCGAGTTCTGGCTGATGGTGACGATGAGGTCACCTTCATCATTCCGGTATATCAGCTGCTTAAAGGCCGGTTGCCAACGGATGGCATTGGCATATTTAGCATCGGTTATGCAGTGATCTCTCACTTTCTTGGCCGAACTCATAAAACAGTTATTAAACAGGAGGATGCTCTCTATATGAGCAGGGAAATAGGAACCTTCAGGTACTGGTGCATTACGTGTCGAAACCTGGGTAAAAAATGCCCGGTAAAAATCGATAAAACCTTTCAGGATCTGGTCATATTCTACCCAGAAATCAACCTCTTTTAATGCATCAACACCACCACGAACTTTCCAGCTGGGCAAACCTTGCGGATAACCGGTCAGTTTGATCTTTGACGAGTCCTTGCTTGTCTGCATCAGGATATTAAAATCAAGCGCAGCAAAAAAATCCTGGTAAACATCGCCCATATACGACTGAAACAGGCTGTGCTGACCACCATCAGTCAAATTTGGATTATTGACGTCTGCTAGATCAGCATCACGTAATTGTTGTTTATCAAAAGTGATGAAGTGGTTGTGTAACATACGAATACTGGGCACACCGGGCGATGTTAATGGCCAGGTCGCGTCCAGGCTGGCCTCGCCTGCCAGTACCAGGGCTTCATCCGGATCCGGGTATTTTTCGATCATATACTCGATGATGATCTGGTTCATACGGTTCCACGACTTCTTGGTCTGTTCGGGTACCTGTGTACGCCGTACCGGTCTGCCTAACGGATCAAGTATCGAGTTAGACGTGTTGTAGATGATCGAAGTATCAAATTCGTTGCTGTGACCTAATGCCTTACGATACAGCAGCAGGTCTTCCGGGTTTTTTAACAGCCCATTATTGTTCGACAGATCATTCAAGTTTTCCGTGCTATTAAAAAACTCGTTGTTTGCCATACCTTCCGGAATATCCAGTGGTATCGGGCGAAACGGTGTTACTATTTCTCTTGGTCCTGACTGCATTACAAACCCTCTATGTCACAGCAAAATATTGAGACAGTTTTAACCTTATATTGAAGTTTCATCTACAATAAAATCTAAATGACTGCATTAGTAAATTGTATAAGCCGACTTAATCTTAAGAAGCATCTTAAGCAGTCTTATAACTAAACAGCGCAATTTTATCAGAGCCCGTATTTGAGTGTTGAATTATGTCTTTAGACCGTCGTACCTTTCTCAAGCTTGCCAGCCTGGGTGCCATTACTCTGCCATCACCTGTTTTAACCGGCTGTACACACCGCAAATTTTATAATCCGGATCAGGATATCATCCTGGGTGGCGGCAAGTTCAAACAGAATGATGAGATCCGTCAGGTACTCGCAATAATCAACCTGCAGCAACAAGATCATCAGTTGGTCGACCTCGATTTTTTAGCGCATGGCATCATCATCGATCCAAAGGACAAGAAACGCCTGATCACGTTTGAGAATGACGGTGCTGGCGCCGTTGAGGTCGATCTAAACGAACATGTTGCCGCGAGGAAGATAGAAACCTCCAGCAATCGATATTTTAATGGCCATGGCGCATTCGATAACACGGGTGAAACGTTATTCTGCACCGAAACCGATCAAAACAATCATAAAGGCATTATAACGATACGTGATGGCCGCAATTTTAAAATGCTCGGTGAATTTCCAAGTTACGGTGAAAGGCCGCATGAATGCCAATTGATCAATGATGGAACGATGCTGGTAGTGGCGAATAGAGGTGATACCGGCATCGATGACTCAAAACCTTCGGTAGCCTACATCGACGTGCAGTCACACAAACTGATCGAACGTGTCAGCCTGAGCGATCAGCAACTGAATGCCGGTCACATAGCGATCACGGATAATGGCGACCTCATCGTTGCTTCTGCACCGAGAAAGGGCCTGGAAGAAACACATCCTGGCGGCGTAAGCATCCGTAGCGGTAATCAAGCGATGTTATCCATGTCTCAGCCAGAGATGCTGATCAAACAGCTGAACGGTGAGGCATTGAGCATCGCACTTGATAACAGGAACAACATCGCCGCCGTCACTCACCCTGAGGCCAATATGGTGACCTTCTGGTCGATCGATAAGAGAGAATTATTAAAAGCCATGAGTGTGCCAGAACCGAGAGGTGTGACTCTATCCCTCGATGAGAGATCATTCATTATCAGTTACCACATCAACACCAGTATGATACGGGTCAGCACGAAAGATCTCATGGCAAAAACTGACTCGATCATGCAGCCGAGCTATATATCAGGCTCACATATTGTTAACTGGTCAAAAACACTGACTAAGATAATGCCAACAAACGTTTATACCTGAGACCCTCGGTTATCAGACCCTCGGTTATCAGACGCTTAGTCATCTTGCAGTTTTTTTGATTTTGCTTCGATCAGGTTTTCGATGATGTTATCGACAGGCGCGTCAGGTTCTTCTGAACCTTTACCGAACCAGCCTTTTATCTTTGCAACGATCAGTTTAAGCGCACACCATAGCTTAGGCAAAAACCAGATAGCAAAGACGACAAACAGGATAAGCAGAGCGATAAACAATAAAGGATAATTCAGCGCCACCCATAAGCCGCCTACCACTGCCATATCTTCCGCGATCGATGCCGTCCAGTTACTAACTGGTTCAGGTGAGGTATTAATCACCAGGCGTGTTCCAGCTTTGGTGAGATGCGATGTTGCCGCAAGGGTACCGCCGAGTAATGCTGCGGTCAGCTCCGCCGCCTGATTGATCTCCAGGCCTTGTGCTGCACCCATTGCGAGCATGGCACCTGCCGGTATGCGGATGAAAGTGTGAATAGTATCCCAGCCGGTATCGACACCAGGCACTTTATCGGCAAAGAACTCAACACAATACATCAGACCGGCCGCCATCAGTACCAACGGATCCTGTAACACCATCAGTGATTCGGGCAGCTGTGTATACCCGCCGGAACCCATTAAACCGAGCACCAGGATGGCTGCATATAAATTAATACCGGATGCCCATGCGACACCCAGCGTTAATGCAATTACGTCGATTGTTTCCATTTATTGCCTCATCATCAATATGAAAAAACCTTAACTCTACTCTGAACTATCACGAATAAAGGTTCACAGCCTAAATACTATCATTCTGTCATCTCGACCAGCGGGAGAGATCTTGAGGTTGAAGGTTTCTGAGAGTGTCAGGATCTCTCCCGCTGGTCGAGATGACAGGCTAACTTAGTCTTTTTTATCCGTACCCATCATGCTCTTAAGGTCTGCAAAAGGGTTAAATGTTGCACTCGGCGCTTTCTCACCTTCGAGCGCTATACCTTTATTCAACAGCGCCTCAGTCTGCCTCTGGTGTTCGTTGTCATGACAATAGAGACATAACAACTCCCAGTTAGTACCATCAGATGGATTGAAGTCGTGATCGTGGTTTTTATGGTGTACCGTCAGTTCATGCAGGTTTACACGGGTGAATTCCCTGCTACAACGACCGCATATCCAGGGATACAATTTTAACGCCTGCGCACGATAGCCGTGACCGCGCGTTTCGCTGTCACGCCTGGCACTAGCGACGATATCGTCTAACTTCTGATCTGATTCTGATTTTTTGCCTGCCATTTTTTACTTCTACCCTACGCTAACTTAT
>DAOVJH010000289.1 GCA_030673345.1 Pseudomonadota bacterium | reverse complement strand
TTTAGATTAAGCGGGCTAAGATAAATAGTTAAAGCAGGAAATAATTAAAGCAAGGCAATAAAAAGGCCGGAGGGCTATAAACGGAACCTTTCCGGCCTTTTTGATTTAAAGCTGATGCAGCAGTGGTGATTGACCAGGGTGATTAACCCGTGTGGTTATAATTATGGCAATTAACAGCGGCCTTTTTTTCTTTGGCCAGGAGGGCAGAAAGAACCTTTGCCTTTATCGTTTCCGCCGGAAGACTGGTTGTAATTATTGCCTGAAGGTTGTCTGTCGTAATTGCCGCCGCTCTTGTTGTCATCTGTAGCAATTGCAGCACCTGTTGCGCCGCCCAATGCGCCACCAAGTATTGCGCCGTCTCTGCCGCCAAGTACATTACCTATGGCTGCACCTGTTGCACCGCCGATTGCACCGCCAATAGCAGCATCTGCCGTGGAGTCTGCATATGTTTGTGAACTGATTAGCAGGAGAGGGATTGAAAAGATAAGTGATTTGATAGCCATGAAATAATCCTGATATAAAATAGGTTGTGTAGTTGCAGTTTATTTTGGCTCATTTGCCAAGGATTATAGTAGAGCATGCATGTTTTGCAGGTGAAAGCAGTTAATTAAAGGAGGTGAATTTGGCAGGATTCAGAGTGATTTCTGGGCTTATTCTTAACGGCTGTTGCTATTATGTGTTTTTTTAGAGTGTTTCAAAAAGTTTATAACAATTCTATTAAAAGTAAGTAGAGTATCGTATGACTCCTGAACGTTTAGCAACCATAAAAGCCAGCCTGGATAGACGGCAGACTGACCTGACGGTGGTCATGGAGAATGTTCGAAAGCCGCATAACCTTGCGGCTGTGGCGCGTACCCTGGAAGCGGTGGGTGGGCTCGAGATACATGCCATCACCGCACTGACTTCGATCCGTCTTACCCAGATGTCAGCGGGTGGTATCAGGAAATGGATAAAAGTTAGTAAGCACCTTTCGACCGAGCAAAGCCTGAACGATTTTAAGCAGCAGGGCTTTCAGGTGATCGCGACCAGCCTCAATGAGAATTCAAAAGATTTTCGTGAGATCGATTACACCAGGCCGACTGTGATATTGGTTGGTGAGGAGCTGGAAGGCATCAGTGAGCAGGCGATAGAGATGGCAGATGAAAGTATCACGATACCCATGGCCGGAATGGTGCAATCGCTGAATGTGTCGGTTGCATCGGCATTGGTTCTCTACGAGGCATACCGGCAACGGTCGGCAGCAGGAATGTATGACCAGCGTTCGCTGGATGATGAAACTTACAAGGCGCTGCTGTTCGAAGCATGTCATCCAAGGATTGCGTATTACTGCCAGCAGAAAAGCATCCCTTACCCGGCAATCGATGAGAATGCAGAAATACTGGAGCCGGTGGCTGGCAGTAAATGCGGTGCGGATGATGGTTTTGGTGAGTGGCTTAAAAAGAGCCGTTTCTGATAGTAGTTTATGATGAGCCGTTTCCGATAGGCTTTTTTTCGTCAAGCGTCAGATGAGCTGAGTTCGGTTCGGCGTCCCTTCGAAAATATATCTGCACCTCTTGCGATATAGCGTAGTTGAGTGATGGCTTTTTCGGTGAGTAGTTTCAACTCAGCCGGCTTGCAGTCCAGTGCCTCAGCGCCGGCATTGAATACCAGTATGACCATCGCCTCGGCCTGGATCTTTGCATCGGCAGTCGGGTAATTCTGAGTCTGCTGGATGTAATCAGCAAGCTCTACAATAAAATACTGTAATTCACGTGATACGGCTTTGCGAAAAGCCAGTGATGTGCCTGAGCGTTCACGCAGCAATAGATAGAAAACATGCGGGCTTTTCTGGATGAACTCCATAAAGGTTTCTACCGAGGTGTGTATCACGCTGCCGCGGTCACGAATGCGTTGCCGTGCTTTTCTCATCAGCTGCCGCAGTGCTACACCGCCTTCATCGACCAGTGTCAGGCCAAGCTCTTCCATATCTTCAAAATGACGATAAAAAGAATTGGGTGCGATACCGGCTTCCCGGGTCACTTCGCGCAGGCTTAAGCTGGAATAACTGCGCTCCTGGCTGAGCAGGCGAAGCGCTGCATCGATGATTAAGCGACGGGTTTTTTCTTTTTGTTGGGCTCGACTGGCTGTCATATCTGTATTTCTTCCGCGGAAAACCTTAACACATATTTTAATTATAACTAACACGCGTAACGTATTTATCGCGTTTTATTCATTAATCTCTGGACTATTAATATATTTGAGCGTACATTTGTATACCTATTTGCGCGCTGGGACCGTATGCAAATCTTGCCTGAGCCGAAGGATAGAGGAGTTGATGTAATGAAAAATGTTGAAGTAATAGAGAGTTATTCGTTACTGGAAGAAAGACTTAACATCAGTTCTCATGGCCTGGGTTACATCTTAAGTGTTGTCGCCCTGGTGTTGCTGGTTGGTCATGCAGCCATGTATGGCGATATTTTGCATATCGTAAGTTTTGCTGTGTTTGGTCTAAGTCTGATGATTCTATATGCTGCATCGACCATCTATCACAGCGCTAAAGATGCAGCGTCAAGGGAGCGTCTGAGAATCTTTGACCATGCATCCATCTATATTCTTATCGCGGGAACCTACACCCCGTTTACCATAATTACGCTTGGCGGTTCAACCGGGTGGACAATTTTTGGCGCCTCCTGGGGAATGGCCCTGGTCGGCATCGTTATGAAATTATTTTACACGGGACGATTCGATCTATTTTCGACGTTAATGTATATCTTTATGGGCTGGATAATTCTTTTTGCCCTGGAGTCACTGGTTGAAAGTCTGTCTACTGAAGGCCTTATCTGGCTCGTAGCTGGCGGAGTCGCCTATACGGTCGGTGCGGTTTTATACAGCGTGGATAAGATAAAACTCAATCATGCTGCTTTTCATCTGCTGGTTCTGGTCGGCAGCTTCTGTCACTTCATATCGGTGTTCTTTTATGTTTTGCCGGTGTCAGGCATACGCTGAATCAGGCTGAATGACGATGTTTGAGCGGCGCCTGACCGGTCGCCTTTTCCGTCTTCGTCAGAAATGCTTCTGCATGGTCTAGCGCTTTTAGACCGTCGCCGGTGAGCTGGCTTGGTGCTAGCAGGCCGTCATGGAAGGCAAAAAATAATAATACTTCAGCCGTTTGCAGCATGTCCCATTGCTTGCCTTCATTATTGGCTCGTATTGCTGCCTTGATGACACGTCGATAATATTCGGCCGGGATTACATCATGGGTGTCGACGCAG
>DAOVJH010000045.1 GCA_030673345.1 Pseudomonadota bacterium | reverse complement strand
GAACAGTTAAAAAGTTCGGGTGTGAAAGTGTATCACTCACATTCAGTTGAAAATGTCAGTGACGTCGATGTGGTCGTTACTTCGACAGCGATCAGCAGTGACAACATCGAAGTAGAGGCAGCGAAAGCTAACCGTATCCCCGTGGTACCGAGAGCAGAGATGCTGGCGGAATTGATGCGTTTCAGTCATGGTATCGCCGTTGCAGGAACGCATGGCAAGACGACGACTACCTCTCTGGTCACCAGTGTATTAGAAGAAGCGGGGCTTGACCCAACGTATGTCATCGGCGGCAAGCTGAACAGCTCGTCGACACATGCGCGTCTAGGTAAAGGCAAGTATCTGGTCGCTGAAGCAGATGAAAGTGATGCCTCATTTTTATACCTGCAGCCGATGATATCTGTGGTGACCAATATAGATGCTGATCACCTGCCAACCTATGGCGGTGATTTCTCACGGTTGAAGCAAACCTTTGTCGAATTCCTTCATCACCTGCCATTTTATGGTCTGGCTGTGGTCTGTGTCGATGATGAAGAGGTGAGGAGTCTGTTGCCTGAAATCACACGGCCGATACTTCGTTATGGTATCGATTGTGAGGCTGATATCTATGCATCAAATATTCGATACCAGGGTTCGAAAACAACGTTTGATGTGATGTTGCCGGATGCTGAAGCAGCGTTTGAGGTAACACTGAACATGCCCGGTCGGCACAATGTGCTGAACGCACTGGCGGCTATCTGTGTTGCGCATGAACTGGGCGTTTCCAGCCAGTATATGCAGAGTGCGCTGGAAAAATTTCAAGGCATCAGCCGCCGCATGCATATGTATGGTGAAACAAAAACAGAACATGGCATCGTGACCATCGTCGATGATTATGCACATCATCCGACCGAGGTGGCGGCAACATTGAGTGCTACAAAAAATGCGTGGCCTGATAAACGCCTGGTGGCAATCTTCCAGCCTCACCGTTATACACGGACGCGTGATCTGTTCGAAGATTTTTCACAGGTGCTTGCCGACTGTGACGTGCTGGTGCTGACAGAAGTGTTTGCGGCCGGTGAAGAACCAATAGCGGGTGCAGATGGCCGTGCATTATGTGCCGCCATTCGGGCACGAGGAAAAGTCAATCCGATCTTTGTAGAGGATGTTGAAAAACTGAGTGATGATCTTAACGCTGTTCTGCAGGATGGAGACCTCGTCTTAACCATGGGAGCAGGCAGCATCGGACGCATCGCATCGCAGTTGAAAGGGTCGCTGGAAGTGTAATGGTCATGAATGTTATGAATAAATCTGATGACATAACGATTATAGATGATGAGCCGATGTCCCGGCATACCAGCTGGCGCGCAGGCGGCGCTGCCAGGCAATATGTGCAGGCGAATTCATTGACAGCGCTGGCAGCATTTTTATCTACCCTGGATGAAGATGAAGATGTTCTATGGATGGGTCTGGGCAGCAATACCCTGGTGCGCGATGGCGGATATAACGGTACCGTTATTGCAACGCAAGGTGTGATGACGCAGCTCGAACTGATCGATGATGCTGATTCTGATAAAAGCAGCGTTTATGTCGGTGCCGGTGTTGCCAGTGCAAAACTGGCGCGCTTTTGCAGTAAGCATGGCCTGAAAGGTGCCGAGTTTTTTGCCGGTATCCCCGGTCTCGTCGGCGGCGCGCTGGCGATGAATGCCGGTGCATTCGGCAGTGAAACATGGCCGCTGGTCGTCGAAGTCGAAACATTGAACCGTCGCGGCGAGATAACAAAGCGTAACGCCAGCGAGTTCGAATACGGTTACCGTTTTGTTAGCGGCTTGCAGGACGAATGGTTTGTCAGTGCGACTCTGAAGCTAGAGAAACAGGAAGCAAAAGATAACACGATCGATATCAAGCAGCTGCTAGCCAGGCGTGCGGTTTCACAACCGACAGGTGTCGCAAGTTGCGGCAGCGTGTTCAGAAACCCGGAAGGGAAGTATGCCGCACAGCTGATAGAAGATTGTGATCTCAAAGGAACGCGGATCGGCGGCGCTATTGTTTCACTGAAACATGCCAATTTTATTATTAATGATAACGGAGCAACGGCAGCTGATATCGAATCGTTGATCGAACTGATTCAGAAAACTGTACAGGATAAACATGGGGTCCTGTTACAGACAGAAGTAAAAATCGTCGGAGATAAAGGCGATGAGGTTGAGAAGTGATGGGTGTGGATGCCAAAAATAATGATGCCAATAAATTCGGCAAAGTTGCGGTCCTGATGGGCGGCCTGTCAGCAGAGCGTGAGATCTCACTATTGAGTGGTAATGCCGTTCTTGATGCATTAAAGAACAAGGGTGTCGATGCACATGGTATCGATGTCGATGAGAAGATAATTAATAAGTTTATGGATGAAGATTATCAGCGTGTTTTTATCATGCTACACGGTCGAGGCGGGGAAGATGGCACCATGCAGGGTTTGATGGAGCTGATGTCTATGCCTTACACCGGTTCAGGTGTGATGGCTTCATCGCTGGCGATGGATAAATTAAAAACCAAACAGGTCTGGTTGGCGATGGGCTTGCCTACACCTGATTTTTGCATCATTGACTCTGAGCAAAGCTGTCAGCAGGCACTTGAGAAACTGTCTCTGCCGATGATCATCAAGCCTGTACTCGAAGGTTCAAGCATCGGTATGAGTAAAGTCGAGCGGCAAGAGGAGTTGTTGCCAGCGTGGCAGAAGGCGATGCAGTGTGGCGGCACCGTGATTGCCGAAAGCTGGATAGAAGGTGAAGAGTATACCGCCGCTATGTTAGATGATCAGGTGTTACCGATGATCAAGCTTAAGACGACGCATAAATTTTATGATTACGACGCTAAATATGAAGCCAGTGACACACAGTACATATGTCCATGTGGTCTGCCTGCGGAGCAGGAGGCTGAGTTTGCTGAGTTAACAGTACAGGCTTTTGATGCAGTCGGTGCATCGTCCTGGGGGCGTGTCGATTTTATGGTCGATCAGAATGATCAGCCATGGTTGATCGAGGTTAATACCGTGCCTGGTATGACGAGTCATTCGCTGGTGCCGATGGCGGCAGCACAGGCGGGTTTATCATTTGAAGATCTGGTCGTTAAAATTTTATCACTGGCCGAATGTGAGCATTGTTCGTAACCGCGAGCAGAAATAATAATGAAAAGAAAAAATAAAACATCGCTGTTAAAGAAAATCATAAAGACATTGCCGGTATTACTCGGCAGCGCGGCACTGGTTTATGTTGGCCTGTTGATAAAGGATGTTGAGATACCAACCATGTTACCCGTTGATGATGTTGCGGTGATCGGTGAACTTGCTTTTCTGGATGAGAATGAAATCAGGTCGATGGTTAAGGAAAATATCGACGGTGGTTATTTTACGGTCGATCTAAGCAGCTTGCGTGAGAAGTTGATGCAGCAACCATGGATAAAAAATGTTTCTCTAAGAAGGCAGTGGCCAGCAAACCTGGATGTGATCATTACAGAACAGGTCCCCGTCGCATACTGGAACAAGGACGGTTATATCAATGACGAGGGTGAAGTCTTCAGGCCGGAAAGTATCGATAAAAAATTAAATCTTCCCAGGCTGAATGGACCTGAAGGTCATCACGATAATGTCTGGAAGTTCATGAATGTGCTTTACCAGGAGATGTCGCTGCTCGAATTTGAAGTCGTGCGGCTTGACCTGGATGTGAGGCGTTCATGGAAGATGGTCGTTTCAGAGTATAGGGAATCAGATGACAGCGCTGCGGTTATGAACATGATAGATGTAAAACTGGGCCGCTTTGAAACCGAGAAACGTTTAAAGCGGTTTGTTCGAATATTACCCTCACTAACAGTTGGCCATGATCGTGTCGGCCATACTTTAAAAAATAAAAACATTAAGGTTATTGATATGCGTTATCCAAACGGTTTTGCCGTACAAGTGGCGGAGGCTTGAGTCGATGACAAAAAAGTCTGATAAAAACATGCTGATCGGTCTCGATATCGGTACGTCAAAAGTTGTTGCTATCGTCGGTGAAATAAATGACGAGGGTGAGATAGAGATAATCGGTCTTGGCTCGCATCCTTCAAACGGACTGAAAAAAGGTGTGGTGGTCAACATCGAGTCCACGGTGCAGTCAATTCAGCATGCGATTGAAGAAGCGGAACTGATGGCAGGGTGTGAGATCAATTCTGTCTATGCCGGTATTGCCGGTAGCCATATACGCAGTTTGAATTCGCATGGCATCGTCGCGATCCGTGAGCGTGAAGTGACCAATGGTGATCTTGACAGGGTAATCGATGCAGCACGTGCAGTTGCGATACCTGCGGATCAACGCGTGCTTCATATCCTACCGCAGGAATTCATCATCGATGACCAGGAAGGTATACGTGAACCGATCGGAATGTCTGGTGTTCGCCTCGAAGCAAAAGTGCACCTCGTTACCGGTGCAGTCGGTGCCGCGCAAAACATAATCAAATGTGTTCGTCGCTGTGGTCTGGAGGTCGATGACATCATCCTCGAGCAGCTGGCATCAAGTTATTCCGTATTGACCGAAGATGAAAAAGAACTGGGCGTGTGCCTGGTTGACATCGGTGGTGGTACTACGGACATCGCCGTGTTTTCAGAAGGCGCCATCCGTCATACAGCGGTTATCCCTATCGCCGGTGACCAGGTAACTAACGATATTGCTGTTGCGCTACGTACGCCTACGCAGTATGCCAATGACATAAAAATTAAATATGCCTGCGCACTGCGTCAGCTCGCAAATCCGGAAGAGACGATCGAAGTACCCAGTGTCGGTGAGCGTCCGCCACGCAAATTATCGCGCCAGACTTTAGCGGAAGTTGTAGAACCGCGTTATGAAGAATTATTAAACCTTGTACATGCAGAATTACGTCGCAGTGGTTTCGAAGAGATCATTGCAGCCGGTGTGGTATTGACGGGTGGCAGTTCAAAGATGGAAGGTGTGATCGATCTGGCAGAAGAAATTTTTCATGCCCCCGTACGCCTCGGCTTGCCGCAATATGTTTCAGGACTGGCTGACGTCGTTAAAAATCCAATTTATGCGACTGGTGTTGGCTTGCTGCTATTTGGTAACCAGCATAGAACCAATGGCACCAGTCACATCATGATGGAAGGTGGTGTTAAAGGAGTTTTTGAGCGGATGAAGAGCTGGTTCCAGGGAAACTTTTAACCTGACGATGTAACACAAACAAACTAACCGAAATAAATAACTAAATAACTAAATAACAAATTAATTAATAAGAGGAGAAATCTCATGCCTATGTTCGAATTGATGGATTCCGGTGCACAGGAAGCGGTAATAAAGGTCATCGGTGTTGGTGGCGGCGGTGGTAATGCTGTGCAGCATATGGTGAGCAGTGGTATCAATGGTGTTGATTTTATCTGTACGAATACCGATGCGCAGGCATTGGGCCGTTTTGATGGCGCCAAATCATTGCAGATCGGTAGTAACATAACAAAAGGTCTTGGTGCAGGTGCAACACCTGAAGTGGGTCAACAGGCGGCACTCGAAGATCGCGAGCTGATTCAGGAAGCGATATCAAATACTGATATGTTATTTGTAACGGCTGGCATGGGTGGCGGTACCGGTACTGGTGCGGCACCGGTGGTTGCACAGATCGCTCGTGAGATGGGCATACTGGTCGTCGGTGTCGTGACCAAACCCTTCGCTTTTGAAGGTTCATCGCGGATGAAGATTGCGATGCAGGGTATCAAAGAGCTGAGCGGTCATGTCGATTCTTTGATCACCATACCGAATGATAAGTTACTGGATGTGTACGGTCGTGATTTTGATCTGATGAATGCCTTCAGCGGTGCTAACGATGTGTTATGCGGTGCGGTTCAGGGTATTACCGAACTGATCACGAACCCTGGCGTTATCAACGTTGACTTCGCCGACGTAAGAACAGTGATGTCCAAGATGGGCATGGGCATGATGGGATCTGGGCGTGCTATTGGTGAGGAGCGTGCGAAAGAAGCTGCAGAAGCGGCTATCGCGAGTCCATTACTCGAAGATGTGAACCTGTCTGGTGCACGCGGCATCCTGGTCAACGTAACGGGTGCGAATATGACACTGGGTGAATTCCAGGATATCGGTGCAGTCATCAATGGATTTGCTTCTGAAGATGCGACAGTGGTTATGGGTACTGCGATAGACGAATCACTGGATGGTGAGATTCGTGTAACGGTTGTTGCTACCGGTTTGGGTAATACTATCAAAGCGCCAACACCCGTACCTGCGCCGGCTGAAATCAAAGTCGTAAAAAAAGCGGCAGAAGAAGAGGCGCCTGATTACAGTGAATTAGCCAAGCCAGCTATCACACGTAACGCAAAGTCGCATAACGAGCCTGTTTCAGTTGATGGCGGTTATAATGAGGAGATGCTGGATATACCTGCATTTTTGCGTCGACAGGCAGATTAATCGTCTAAGTTAATCGTAAATCGAGTTAATTTATTGATTTAATTTGTTTTTATTTAGTTTTTAGAAATATTTGCAGGTTGTTTTGGTGGAAGATAAAGTTTATTAAACCCGGTGTTTAATGACGAGCTTCCAATTTAGACCGTAATTATGTGATAATACGGCGGTTTTTATCAAAATTTTCTGCTACAACCTTGAAGTTGGGCAATAGGATTGGACACATTGATTAAGCAAAGAACATTAAAGAATGTTATTCGTGCGACTGGCGTTGGATTACACTCAGGTGAAAAAGTATATCTGACATTACGTCCGGCACAGCCAGATACGGGTGTTATATTCCGCCGCGTGGATCTGAATGAGCCTGTAGAAATTAAAGCGACGGCTTCAAATGTTGGTGCAACGATGTTGTCGACAACACTGGAGCAAGATGGCGTTAGTGTTTCTACAGTAGAGCATCTGCTTTCTGCGATGGCAGGTCTGGGTATCGATAACGCCTACGTCGATGTGAGTGCTTCTGAAGTGCCGATCATGGATGGCAGTTCTGGTCCTTTCGTATTCCTCATCCAGTCTGCTGGAATAGTCGAGCAGGAAGTTCCTAAACGATTCGTCCGCATTAAAAAATCGGTAGTCGTCGAAGAAGAGGGTAAATGGGCACGCTTTGATCCTTTCGATGGATTTAAAGTCAGCTTCGCTATTGATTTTGACCACCCTGCATTTAAAGATGCACCCTGTACCGCGGAAATCGATTTCTCGACTACCTCATTTGTTAAAGAGGTTAGCCGTGCGCGTACTTTTGGCTTCATGAGTGATATCGAAGCCCTGCGTAAAAATAACCTGGCCTTAGGCGGCAGTATCGATAACGCTATCGTCGTCGATGAGTACCGTGTGCTAAATGAAGATGGCCTGCGCTACGAAGACGAATTTGTTAAACATAAAATTCTGGATGCGATCGGTGACCTGTACTTATTAGGTCATAGTTCTATCGGTGCTTTTTCTGGATACCGGTCTGGCCATGCGTTAAATAATAAATTATTAAAAGCCTTATGTGCTGACAAAGACGCCTGGGAAGAAGTGACGTTTGAAGACGAAAAGGCTTCTTCACCGATCTCTTACGCGACGCCATTGCAGACCGTATAGTCTGCTAAGTTGACGCTTCAGGTAAGCGGTTAAATCTACCAGTAATAAGATTCCACGAAGATAGAGCCTGCAGAGCAGGCTTTTATTTTTTTAGTTTGTCCTGCTTACTGGTGTGGCTTGCGACCCTTAACAGCGCTGATTTTAAAGCCTGATGTTTGATACTGTCAGCTGACTGTGACAACAGGGTGGCTGTTTTTTCACTGATATGAAGCTTATGCGGGTCTTTCTTATTTGAGATCTGCTGTTCGTCGGAGTCTGATGCGTGATAGCGTGTACGGATCTGTACATGATGAATGATCTGTGTACGGTCGCTATCATCACCGGGACTATTTTCGCGTAAGAATGTCAGAATCTGGGGACTCAACTGACGTAGCCTGGTTGTCCACACTGGGGAGTCAGTGATCAGCATTAGATTCTGGTCACGAATATTGGCAACTTTAACGTGATCATGGCATTCCACAGGCAATATTTTGTGTAATATTCGCGTGAATTTGGCCAGTTTTTTGGCCTGAATCACAAATTTTGGATTAATTTGCTCATTAATTGGCTTCATTGTGCTAAAAAACTCGGCAAATTGACTATAATTATCATTGTTATAAGGGCTAGTTAACTAAGAATCCACGTATATGAATATTATTTTTGTAGGAAAATTTAGAGG
>DAOVJH010000047.1 GCA_030673345.1 Pseudomonadota bacterium | reverse complement strand
TGTGAGACAGGATTATAGAAGTCAGCACCGATCTGCTGCAGTATGAAGCGCAGCAGCATGATGGCGATGTAGATACTGAAAAGTGTATCGATTAAAAATATAAACGGATTTTCCTGACTCATGGGTGTGACCTGTGTATTTCGATAATTATTATTCGTGTTTAGGTGGCAGTTTTTTATTCTGATCCCAGCTCTTCGGCGAGTGAGATGGAACGATCATTTGCCGCCTGCAGTGCATCTGAAACGATCTTTTCAAAATAGGCTGACTGAAAACTTAAAATCGCCTGTTCGGTCGTGCCGCCTTTTGATGTCACCATCTGGCGTAGTTCGGCAGGTGATGATTTACTCTCTGCTGCCATACGAGCAGCGCCTAATGCGGTCTGCAGTACCAGCTGACGGCTGATATCTTTATTTAGACCGAGGTTTTCGCCGGCCAGTTGCATCGCTTCCATCATCAGGAAGAAGTAGGCTGGACCACTGCCGGATACGGCAGTAACAGCATTCAGCTGGTCTTCACTGTCGACCCAGATAGTAATACCCACCGCTTGCATGACTTTTTCTGCCTGCTCTTTCTGCTCAGGGCTGACAAAGTCATTGGCAAACAGGCCGGATGCGCCGCACTGCAGTAGAGCAGGTGTGTTAGGCATGCAGCGTACGATGGCATTGTCACTGTCTAACCAGCGGTTTATGTCAGTGCTTTTGACTCCGGCGGCTATCGAGATGAACAGGTTTTCGTCATCTTTGTTGATCTCCAACTGCTGACAGACTGTTTTCAATAGCTGCGGTTTGACAGCGAGTACGATGACCTCACTATGCTGAGTCGCATTATTGTCAGCCGTTGTTTTTATCGAAAACTGCTTCTCGAGAGTCTGGCGTCTGTTTTCGTCAGGTTCTGCAACAGTGATATCCGATGCAGATATGCCTGCATTGATCAGCCCGCCTATGAGGCTGACCGCCATGTTACCGCCGCCAATAAATCCGATCGTGGGCATTTTTTGTTCACATTCTGGTTATTGATCTTGGTGCGGATTTTAACATACTCGGTGGATTTGCTCGGTAAGGCAAAAATATTTCTGAATTAGTCGCGGATTGCAGAAAGTAGGCGGATTATTAGCTATAAATAGGGGAATCATAAGAAGAATATAACTATTCGTATCAGGGGAATTTGATGGATATCGCTCAGTTACTTGCTTTTAGCGTAAAAAATGGTGCATCGGATCTACACTTGTCAGCCGGTCTACCGCCGATGATCCGTGTTGATGGTGATGTGCGCCGTATCAATGTGGACCCTATGGATCATGAACATGTCCACGGCATGGTGTATGACATCATGAATGATAAACAGCGAAAAACCTATGAGGAATATTGGGAAACAGACTTTTCGTTTGAGATTCCGGGGCTGGCGCGTTTTCGTGTTAATGCGTTTAACCATAACCGTGGTGCCGGTGCTGTGTTTCGTACCATTCCTTCGAAGATCCTGAGCCTGGAAGAACTGGGTGCACCAAAGATTTTTGAGGAGATCTCAGATACGCCGCGCGGCATCGTATTAGTGACTGGGCCAACGGGTTCCGGTAAATCAACCACGCTTGCGGGTATGGTGAACTATGTTAACGAAAACCATTATGGCCATATCCTCACCATCGAGGACCCGATCGAATTTGTGCATGAGAGTAAAAAGTCGCTGATCAACCAGCGTGAGGTGCACCGTGATACGCTGGGTTTCAGTGAAGCCTTGCGTTCGGCTCTGCGTGAAGACCCGGATGTTATCCTGGTCGGTGAGATGCGTGACCTCGAGACTATCCGCCTTGCGCTATCAGCCGCAGAAACCGGTCACCTCGTCTTTGGTACCTTACATACGAGTTCTGCTGCTAAAACCGTCGACCGTATCGTCGATGTGTTCCCGGCGGCTGAAAAAGAAATGGTACGGGCGATGCTGTCAGAATCATTGCGCTCAGTAATATCACAGACACTATTGAAGAAGATTGGTGGTGGCCGTATTGCTGCTCACGAGA
Organism: Pseudomonadota bacterium; assembly: GCA_030673345.1. Classification (GTDB taxonomy): domain Bacteria; phylum Pseudomonadota; class Gammaproteobacteria; order SZUA-229; family SZUA-229. The sequence goes on along the minus strand of DAOVJH010000047.1, from coordinate 6,178 downwards.
TCATGATCGGTACTTCTGCGATCAAGAACCTGATCCGTGAGAACAAGATCGCGCAGATGTTTTCGGCGATCCAGACCGGACAGACAATCGGTATGCAGACGCTCGATCAGAACCTGCAGGATCTGCTCGCACGTGGTTTGATCAGTAAAGAGGAAGCCCGTAAGAAAGCAGCGAATAAAGATCTTTTTTAACATGATACAAGTAAACAACACACTGATGAGGTGATCTAAGTGGATCGCGAAAAGGCTATAAAATATATGCATGATCTTCTGCGCATGATGGTGCAGAAGGATGGTTCAGACCTGTTCATTACGGCAGGCGCCGTTCCATCGATGAAAGTCGATGGTGAGATGAAACCGTTATCGAACCAGGCGCTGAGTCCGCAGCATACACAGGTGCTGGTAAGCGCTATCATGAACGACAAACAACGCGCGGAGTTTGAAGAGACGCAGGAGTGTAACTTCGCAATCAGTCTGCCCGGTGTTTCACGTTTTCGTGTCAATGCTTTTACCCAGCGTGGCTCTGTCGGTGTCGTACTTCGTGTGATCCGATCTGAGATTCCTGAGTTTGAAGATTTAAATTTGCCGCCTATCCTTAAGGATATCTCTATGACTAAGCGTGGTCTGGTGATCTTCGTCGGTGCTACGGGTTCTGGTAAGTCGACATCGCTGGCTGCGATGGTCGGTTTTCGAAATCAGAATAGCTATGGCCACATCATCACGATAGAAGATCCGATCGAATTTATCCATAACCACAAAAACTGTATCGTCACACAGCGTGAAGTGGGGGTTGATACCGATAACTATGAGATCGCACTGAAGAATACCCTGCGTCAGGCCCCCGATGTCATCCTGATCGGTGAGATCCGTGATCGTGAGACCATGGAGCATGCGATTGCTTTTGCTGAAACCGGTCACTTATGTTTGTCCACATTGCATGCTAACAGTACGAATCAGGCGCTGGACCGTATTATTAACTTTTTCCCGGAAGATCGTCGTCAGCAACTGTTGATGGATCTGTCATTAAACCTGAAGAGCCTGGTCTCTCAGCGTTTGATCCCGACCGTATCGGGCAATGGCCGTATGGCTGCGATCGAGATCATGATCAACTCGCCGCTGATGTCAGACCTGATCTTCAAAGGTAACGTACACGACATCAAAGAGCTGATCGCCAAGTCTAATGAGCTTGGTATGCAGACATTTGACCAGGCATTGTATGATCTGTACGAAGCTGGCCAGATCAAATATGAGGATGCATTAAGGAATGCGGATTCGGTTAATGACCTGCGTCTGAGGATCAAGCTGGAAGGTAAAGGTTCCGCCAATAATGATTTGATGGAAGGGCTGGATAATATTTCTATGGAAGATAACGACGATAAATCTCGTATTCGCTGATAGAATTATTCAGTAATAGATGGGTCTCATCGATGAGACCTTGCGGTAATACATGTTAGGACAGCCATATTTAGGCAGCCATATTTAGACAGGATCAGCAGATGAATTTGCAGCCATATTTAAAACTGATGTCAGAGCAGCAGGCATCGGATATGTATTTCACGACAGGTGCGCCAGTCAGCGTTCGTATCGAGGGCAGTATGCGCCCGGTAGGAAAGAGCATGCTCAATCCGGGTATGACAAAAAAACTGGCATATGACCTGTTAACGCCAGCGCAGATTAAAGATTTTGAAAAAAACCTTGAGCTGAACCTGGGTGTTTCCTATACCGACCTGGGAAGGTTTCGCATCAATATCTATTTGCAGCGCGGCGAAGTTTCCATGGTCATCCGTTATATCAAAGCGGACATACCGACTATCGATGATCTTGGTCTGCCAGAAATTTATAAGACCATGATAATGCGGCAGAAAGGACTGGTGCTGGTTGTCGGTGCGACGGGTATGGGTAAGTCCACCTCGCTGGCATCGATGCTTGATCATCGTAATATGACTGAACCCGGTCATATACTGACTATCGAAGATCCTATCGAATTTATGTTCCGCCATAAAAAATGTATCGTTGGGCAACGTGAAGTTGGTCTCGATACGCTGTCATTTGATAATGCATTGCGTGAAGCTATGCGTGAAGCGCCCGATGTCATCATGATCGGTGAAGCACGAGATAAAGAGACCATGGAGGCGGCGTTACGCTATGCCGACACCGGCCATTTATGTTTGACCACGCTGCATGCGACCAACGCGAACCAGACACTGGACCGGATGTTGAACTTCTTCCCCAGCGAAGCACATAACCAGGTGTTGATGGACCTGTCGTTAAACCTTAACTGTGTGCTGGCTCAAAGGCTGGTCAAGACGGAGAGCGGCAGCCGTATCGTTGCTGTCGAAGTACTGGTGAATACACCTTATATCAGTAAATTGATCCGTGATGGAAATTTCCATGAGATCAAAGAGATCATGGAGAAGGGACACGAGACCGGGATGAAAACCTTCGACCAGTCTTTGTTTGAACTATTTAAATCACGAAAAATAGATCTCAAGGTTGCCCTGGCAAATGCGGACTCTAGTAGTAATCTCGAGTGGAAGATTAATTTTGGTGGCGGCACCAAAGAGGTCGAAGGCAAAGATGAAAATCATGAGCCTCTACAGTTTCCGAGCAGTCCCGCCGATTTAAATAAATAATTCTAAATAATTAATTATCCGTCGCTTCGGATATCGACCGTCTTAGTTACTGCTTAGCAGGTTACCGTCGATCACGGTGTACCTTACTTTTCCCTGAAAGTTCCAGCCGAGGAACGGTGTGTTCTTGCCATGGCTGAGGATCATATCATCTGTCAGTTGCCAGTCCTCATCGCCATCAAAGATACAGACATCCGCTTTTCTGCCAATACTTAATGCACCGGCATCGAGCCCCAGTATTTCTGCAGGGCTGCGCGTGATCTTCCTGACCGCATCACTGAGACTCAGGTCGGTTTGCTGCACCAGGCGTAAAGATAATGGCAACAGTGTCTCCAGGGCCGAGATACCGGCTTCAGTACTGGCGAAGGGCGCCCGCTTGGCATCGATGTTATGCGGCTGATGATCAGAGCAGATTGCATCGATGGTATTGTCAGCTAATGCTTTACGCAATGCTTCCTGATCGCGCTGTGTACGCAGGGGCGGGATGACGTGACAGACGCTGTTGTAACTGCTGATGTCCTGTTCGGTCAGGTGTAATTGATGTGCACTGACATCGGCGGTGACAGGCAGTTGCTCATTTTTTGCACGGGCGATCATCTCGGCACCCTGAGCACTGGATAAACGTCCGAAGTGAGCACTGACACCGGTCTCTGCGACCAGTTCCAGGGCACGTGTTATGGCGATGGTTTCTGCTGAGACCGGTATGCCTTTCAGTCCCAGCCGTGTTGCGATCTTTCCTTCATGCGCACATCCGCCGGCACTTAACCAGTGCTCATCGGGTTCGATAAATACACGCAGATCAAAAGTAGCGGCATAGGCAAAGGCGCGTTTCAGGATAAGTGAGTTTTCTACCGGGTGTCGGCAGTTGCTGACACCGATGCAGCCAGCCTGTTTCAGTGCGTACATCTCGCTCAGGTGTTCGCCGTGCAACCCGGAGGTTAGCGCGCCGAGCGTAACCACATGGCTGTGTCCGGAATAAGTGGTCTTCTGGTGAATTAATTCGACCACTGCAGGCTCATCGATAACCGGGTCAGTGTCTGGCGGGCAGCACAAGGTGGTGATGCCAGCGTTTGCTGCGGCGATGGTCTCGCTCTGAATGGTCGCTTTGTTTTCCAGGCCAGGTTCGCGCAGCCGTGCACAGCAATCAACGATGCCGGGTATGACCGTCAGGCCGGTTGCGTCGACAGTCTGTGTTTTATCATCTGCTTCGAGGGTGTTGGCCGTTTCGATGGCAGTGATCTTTCCATCGCTGATGCGGATGTCAGCCTGTTGGTCGATGCCGTTTGCGGGGTCGATCAGGTGTCCGTTTTTTATGATGATGTCACTCATTTAGACTCACCCGCGGTTTCATTTTTCTGGGTGTCCTCATCGCCCGATTTTTCTCTTCCCAGGGTCATGGTCATCACCGCCATACGTACTGCGATTCCATATGAGACCTGGTTGAGGATGACCGAGCGTGAACCGTCGGCAACGTTTGAGTCTATCTCGACACCGCGATTGATCGGGCCGGGATGCATAACGATCGCATCATTTTTTGCTGCCAAAAGGCGTTCTTCGGTGAGGCCGTATAACTGGTAGTATTCCTGTTCGCTGGGCAGCATAGCCCCTTTCATACGTTCTTTCTGCAGGCGCAGCATGATGACTACGTCGGCATCTTTTATGCCGGCTTGCAGATCATGAAATACATTTACACCCATGCTTTCTATATCGACGGGCAATAAAGTCTTCGGTGCGATGACCCGGACATCACCGGTGTTCAGGGTGTTGAGTGCGTGTATCTGTGAACGTGCCACACGTGAATGTAATATGTCGCCGACGATGGCAACACGAAGCTTGCCAAAATCTGCGCCTTTGTTTCGGCGGATGGTAAACATGTCCAGCATCGCCTGGGTCGGATGGGCATGGCTGCCATCACCGGCATTGATGACGCTGATATTGGGTGCAACATTGTTTGCGATGTAATGTGCGGCACCTGAATCACTATGGCGTACCACGAACATGTCACAGTGCATCGCCTGGATGTTCTGCAGTGTATCGAGCAGGGTTTCTCCCTTGGATGTTGCCGAGGTGCTGATATTTATATTTAGAACGTCGGCAGAAAGTCTCTTGGCGGCAAGTTCGAAGGTCGTCCGTGTCCGCGTGCTGGCTTCGAAGAATAAGTTGACGATGGTCTTACCGCGTAAAAGAGGTACTTTTTTAACGCTCTGTTCGTTAATGTTGGCGAAGCTTTCAGCGGTATCCAGTATGTTGGTAAGTATGTCACTGCCTAAACCTTCGGTGGTCAGGAAATGTTTTAAATTACCGTTTTTATCTAATTGAATATTCCAGGCATCGTGTCCGATTAAAGCGTCAGTGGGTTTTGTTGCTTTATTAACCATAGAATGTGTTATCCATTCGATACATTATTATGGGTATTGTTGCTGGACTGCTGCAGTTCAAAACTCAGCGGTTCGGGCCCACAGAGTTTTATGTGCTCACCTTCCTGTAGATTGACAAGTTCACCGACGATATCAGCCTGCAGTGGTAACTCGCGGCCGCTGCGATCGATCAGGCAGACCAGGGTGATGCTGGCAGGTCGTCCATAATCAAATAATTCGTTCATCGCTGCCCTGATGGTACGACCGGTATGTAATACATCATCGACCAGGATGATGTGGCGATCATCAACATCAGGCGGTAACTGTGATGGTTTTACTTTGGGGTTCATGCCGATCCGTGAAAAATCATCACGGTAGAAACTTATGTCAAGGGTTGCCAGCGGTTCGGAAAAGATGGAATTTGAACTGTTGAGCTGTTGATAGAGTTCGGTGGCGACCCAGACACCGCCGGTATGAATTCCTACCATCAATGGATTATCGATTGCTTTATCGCTAAGCAATGTTTTTAATTTTTCCGCCAGTTGTGCCAGAAGTTCATCTGGTGTGGCTAGTTGTTGCATATACTTCCGTCGATGTGTTTCGGGGCAGTTTGCCGTCTGTTTGTCGTCACTGTCTCAGCCTGCATTGTCCCGTTACCGCTCATCTGAGGACATCTGCTGATCCAGCCAGCGTTGCACAATGATTGCTGCCGCCATTCTATCAATCTCGTGTTTATTCTGCTTAGTTATTTTCATGTCTTGTTTGAGAATCTCTTCTGCCTGCTGAGAGCTCAGTGCTTCATTGACCTCGATCACCGGAAGTTTGAAACGCTTTTCCAGTTCATAAGAAAATTGTCTGGCAGCCGCGGTCATCTTATTTTCACTGCCGTCAGTATGGTAGGGCATGCCGACGATCAAAGCCTGTGGCCGCCATTGTTTGATCTCGGTTTCGATAGCAGGCCAGTCAGGGTTGCCGTCGACCTGGTTCAGGGTTTTGCAGGGCGTGGCAGATTGTGTGATGGTCTGACCGGTTGCAATACCGATACGTTTTTTACCGTAATCAAAACCCAGGACACTGGTGATTTTTTCAGGCATGCCCGGTATCGCTGCTCAGCAAGGATAAATCAACGCCGATTAATTTTGCTGCCGCTTTCCAGCGTTCTTCTACCGGGGTATCAAAGATGATCTGTTCA
>DAOVJH010000190.1 GCA_030673345.1 Pseudomonadota bacterium | reverse complement strand
GCGGATGAAGCACTAAAAGATTCTGGTCTGGAGATCACAGAACAGAATGCTGACCGCGTCGGTGTTGCTATCGGATCTGGTATCGGTGGTCTGCCGATGATCGAAGTTAATAACGAGAAGTTAAACAATGGCGGGCCGCGCAAGATCTCGCCATTTTTTGTACCGGGTTCGATCATCAACATGATCTCGGGTAACTTCTCGATCCGTTATGGTGCCAAAGGTCCAAACATCGCAATCGTTACTGCCTGTTCTACAGGAACACACAGCATCGGTGAATCGGCTCGTATCATCGCTTATGGTGATGCAGACGTGATGTTTGCCGGTGGTGCTGAAATGGCATCTTCGCCGCTCGGCATCGCAGGGTTTGCTGCAGCCAGAGCATTATCGACACGTAATGATAACCCTGAGGCAGCCAGTCGTCCGTGGGACAAAGATCGTGACGGTTTTGTACTGGGTGATGGCGCGGGTGTTCTCGTGTTAGAAGAATACGAGCATGCCAAAGCACGCGGTGCAACGATATATTGTGAAGTCGCCGGTTTTGGTTATAACAGCGATGCATACCATATGACCATGCCTGTACAGGATGGCAGCGGTGCCGGCAAATGTATGAAACTGGCGATGAATGATGCCGGGCTCAACGCTGAGGATATCGATTACGTCAATGCGCATGGCACATCGACACCGGCCGGTGATGTTGCAGAGACCAATGCAGTTAAAAATGCACTGGGCGAGCATGCGACAAAGGTTGCCGTCAGCTCAACAAAATCGATGACCGGGCACCTGCTGGGCGCTGCGGGTGGCATCGAAGCCGTGTTCTCCGTGATGGCGATCAAAGATCAGGTCGCGCCACCAACCATCAACCTGGAGACACCCGGTGAAGGTTGTGATCTGGATTACGTGCCTGACACCGCACGTGAGATGAAGATCGATTATGCATTATCAAATTCATTTGGTTTTGGCGGCACCAACGGAACCTTGATCTTTAAAAAGTTAAACTAGATTTATATCGATAAATTTTCGGCCGAGACTTTCCGTGTCATTTAAAACGCGGCTATTAACAACCTGCCAGTCAGAAACCTCCGCTGCCGATGTGCTGAACCTGGCACTATTTAATCAGCACGACCCTTCACGCTACCCGTACCTGTTAACCAGCAGTGCTGTCCGGTCGAGTAACACCCAGTACGATATCCTGATCGCCCATCCGCAGTACAGTCTGATACTCGATTCAGACAGGGTTTTGCATTGCACAGACAAAAGCCAGGATATTGTGCCTGATTTTTTTGATGCCCTCGAAGGTCAATACCAGCAAAACAAGATCGAGAACGAGGATGGCAACGAAAACCTGCCGTTTACCGGCGGCTGGTTTGTCTACCTCGCTTACGAGATGGCTGAAGCGATAGAGCCCTGTTTATCATTGCCGTTACTAGCAGACTCTCAACCACTGGCTGTGGCATCACGCTGTCCGGCAGCCATCATCGTCGACAAGAAAAACAAGCAGTGTGTCGCGGTGGCCGAAGTCGGCTATGATTACCTGCTGGATGAGATAGAGCAGGATTTCATGGCCATATCCAGCCAGTTAATACCGACAGGCGATAAGATCGAACTCACGTCACTGGTCGAAGCTGATACGGCGCCTTACCTGAAACAGGTAGAAAAGATAAAGCAGTACATCATCGATGGCGATATCTTTCAGGCGAATCTGTCCCGTCAATGGCAGGCTGTTCTGGCACAGGACGTTGAGGATGCGGTGTTGTTTGATACATTATCAAAACATAATCCCTCATCGTTTGCTGCGATGGCAAGCCTGCCGGGAATGACTATCATCAGTTCGTCGCCAGAACGGCTGGTCTCTTTAAAAAATGGTATAGTCGAAACACGCCCGATAGCCGGCACCCGGCCAAGACATGAAGATCAGCAGAGTGATGAAGCTTTAGCCAAAGAGTTGCTGTCACACCCTAAGGAGCAGGCTGAACATATCATGCTGATCGACCTGGAGCGCAACGATCTGGGCCGCGTCTGCCGTCCGGGTAGTATCGAGGTCAATGAGCTGATGGTTCTGGAAAGCTGGCAGCATGTCCATCATATCGTCTCAAATGTTCGTGGCGAATTAGACAGCAAGCGATCTCCGATCGATGTATTACGTGCCGTTTTTCCCGGCGGAACTATCACTGGCTGCCCAAAAGTCCGTTGTATGGAGATACTGGCAGAGATGGAGCAGCAGGCCAGGGGGGCATACACCGGCTCTCTGGGTTACATCAATAACGATGGCAGTATGGATTTTAATATCCTGATCAGAACCATGGTCCGAGACGGGCGAAATATTACTTTCCGGGCTGGCGGTGGCATAGTCAGTGATTCTATCGCAGAAAATGAACTGGAAGAGACCCGTGCCAAGGCGAAAGGACTGCTTAAAATTTTTCGATTAAAGTCTTAGATCAGTAGATGAAAAAAACCTCACATAACAGTTTGATCAACGGAATCGCAAGTGATTACCTGACGATAGATGATCGCTCGATCCACTACGGTGATGGTCTCTTCGAAACCCTGTTGAGCGAAGGCCGCCGGTTGTATTACTGGCTACAGCATTACCGGCGTCTGCAGAGATCTTGCGCACGATTAAAGATAAACTGTCCGCCTGAGGAAGCACTGCTGCATGATATAAGCAGGCTGCTCGACGAAAATAAATCAGCTGCTCGTGCGGTAAAGATCATCGTCAGCCGCGGTGCAGGTAAGCGAGGCTATCGATTTTCGAGCGAAACATCGGCTAACCGACTCGTTTTAACGTCAGCTATCGATACCGGTTACTCGTCTCTATTATCCGGTAACTTATCATCCGGCAACCTATACCACTGTCAGCAACAGGTCTCTATCAATAAGAACCTCGCCGGTCTGAAGCACCTCAATCGTCTCGAGAATGTTATGGCCAGGGCAGAGTGGCGTGATGATCACATCGAGGGACTGATGCTAAATGCTCACCAGCATGTCATCGAGGGCACTATGAGCAATCTGTTTGCCGTTAAGGATGGCAACTTGTTTACGCCTGATCTAGAATTATCGGGCGTTGAAGGCATAATGCGTGAGCTGATTATCGATATCGCTGAAAACGGTAATATCAAAACATCGGTTACTGATCTAACACTGGATGACCTGACTACCATGGATGAGCTGTTTATATGCAATAGCCTGATGGGTATTAGATCGATCGATAAATTCTGTGAATGGCAGAGCAACGGACAAGTGATGGCTGAAAAAATATTGAGTGAATTATCGGATGATAAGGAGAATTATGTACAAGTTGTTTAGCCGATGGCTGCCAGCGATGTTTGCTGCTGCGAGTATCATCCTGATAATCGTTTTTTACTATTCTTCAATGATCTATTCTGACATGCACGCAGAACTGGCGATATCAGAGCCGGAATCGATCGTTTTCTCCAGAGGTTCTACCATCAGGACGCTGGCCGATCAGCTGATCGAAAAGGACCTGCTGGCTAACAAAAGATACTTTCTTATCTGGGGAAAGCTAAAGCGCCAGGAGACCCGGTTACAGGCGGGTGAATACCTGCTTTCACCGGGAATCACGCTGGCACAATTGCTCGACAAGATGGTGGCGGGCGCTGTCGTCCAGCATGAACTTGCGTTGATAGAAGGTTATACCTTTCGCCAGATACTCGAGACCATACAGCAGAATCCGATAGTAACCAAACAGCTGACAGAGATGTCCGATGATGAGATCATGAGCGCGCTTGGACATGAAGGCGAACACCCGGAAGGCCGCTTCTATCCGGATACGTATTACATCTCACGCGGGGTTACTGATCTCGAATTATTAAAACGTTCATACGATGAGATGAGCCGGGTCCTGGAACAGGAATGGCAGCAGCGTGAAGAGAACCTGCCACTTAAAAATTCGTATGAAGCCTTGATACTGGCTTCCATCGTCGAGAAAGAGAGTGCGATTGCAGAAGAGCGGCCGTTGATAGCCGGTCTGTTCATCAATCGCCTGCGTAAGAAGATGCGCCTGCAGACAGACCCTACCGTTATCTATGGCATCGAAAATTATGACGGCAACATCCGCTTCAGGGATTTACGAAAAGATACGCCGTATAATACATATACCCGGCGTGGATTACCGCCAACACCGATCGCGTTGCCGGGCAGAGAAGCGATACATGCGACATTGCATCCAGACAAGACAAAATACCTGTACTTTGTCGCTTACGGTGATGGTAGCGGTAAACACGTTTTCTCTACCAATCTAAAGGATCATGAGAAGGCCGTGGATCGGTATCAGCG
>DAOVJH010000111.1 GCA_030673345.1 Pseudomonadota bacterium | reverse complement strand
GGCTGTGGTACCTCGGTTTTATCAAAAGTCGTCGGGCGAAAATTCAGCCGTTTTCAGGCAGAAAAAAATATTGATGTCGAAGTGGGTGATACGGTTGTCGTCGGTATCTCTGAAGATGCGTTGCTCAAAGGTTCACTGGTGATATATATCATCCCTATTCTCGGCATGCTGTTTTTTGCGCTAGCAGCGGATCATCTTTTCGATGCGTCTATCGGATACCGTGACCTTGCCATCGCAGCATCAGGCATCATGGGGCTGGTCTTTGGTTCACTCATGTCTAAATGGTATTTTCAACGCCAGGCCAGCACGCAAAGGTTTACACCGGTAGTACTGAGAAAAATCATCGGACATGGTAAACTATGAGCTAGATTATTGTTAGCAGAGAGAAGGTTCGCGTGAGATGCCGGTTTTGCCGGTTTTTTTTTGCCCGTATCGTTATGATATACCGCTATAACTGTAAACTTACATAAAAATATTTATCAGGTATGTCATTGAAATTCATGATTTATTCACGCAGCAATTGTCCGCTCTGCGAAGCCATGGAAGATGAACTAAGACCGTTTATCGAGAAATATAGTATTACAGTAAATCGTATATACATCGATAATGAAGCGGTATTACAAAAGTTGTATGGAGACAAGGTCCCGGTATTGACCTTAAACAACGAAATTTTATGCCACTATTTTCTCGATACTGAAATTTTACTCAAAGCCATTACTGAATAAAACTTAAAGATACTCGTACTTCTCTTAATATTTTGATGAAAAACATTCGAAACTTCTCCATTATCGCGCATATCGACCACGGTAAATCGACGCTTGCAGATCGCCTGATTCAGGCCTGTGAAGGTTTGTCTGAGCGTGAGATGGATGCACAGGTGCTGGATTCGATGGATATCGAGCGTGAGCGCGGTATTACCATTAAGGCGCAGAGTGTTACCTTAAATTATAAAGCAGACGATGGTGAAATCTATCAGCTGAATTTTATTGATACCCCGGGGCATGTAGATTTTTCATACGAGGTCTCTCGTTCACTGGCGGCCTGTGAGGGTGCTCTACTCATCGTTGACGCATCTCAGGGTGTGGAAGCGCAAAGTGTCGCTAACTGTTATACCGCGATCGAGCAGGGTCTCGAGGTTGTCCCTGTATTAAACAAGATTGACCTGCCAGCCGCAGACCCCGAACGTGTGTGTGAAGAAATTGAAGAAGTCATCGGTATCGACGCTAGCAATGCGCTGCGGGTAAGTGCAAAAACCGGTGAGGGTATCCACGAGTTACTGGAACAGATCGTTGCCGAAATCCCGCCGCCAGAAGGCTCGCAGGATGCACCGTTAGAAGCATTGATTATCGATTCATGGTTTGATTCTTACGTCGGTGTCATTATTTTAGTCCGTGTAAAACAGGGTGAGATAAATCCGCGTAAAAAAATGACAGTGATGTCGACACAGAGAAGTTACCTGGTAGATAAGGTGGGTGTCTTCACCCCCAAGCGAGAGAGTCGTGAGGGTTTGTCAGCAGGTCAGGTAGGTTTCATCATCGCCAGCCTCAAGGAGATCGACTCGGCAAAAGTAGGCGATACCATCACCATGACAGACAATCCTGCAAGCCAGCCGCTTGAAGGTTTTAAGGAAGTTCAGCCACGCGTTTTTGCGGGAATGTTTCCGGTCAGTTCAGATGACTACAATGATTTCCGAGATTCGCTCGATAAATTAACACTGAATGATGCATCGCTACAGTACGAGCCAGAAAACTCTTCAGCCTTAGGCCTGGGTTTTCGAATTGGATTCCTCGGCATGTTGCACATGGAGATCGTCCAGGAGCGTCTGGAGCGAGAATATGATCTAAACCTGATCACCACGGCACCGACGGTTGTCTATGAGGTACTGGATACGAAAGGTGATGTCTATGAGATCCACAATCCGGCAGATCTGCCAGAAGTGAATTTTATCGAAGAACTGCGTGAGCCGATCATCAAGACCAATATCCTCGTACCACAGGAGTATGTCGGCAATGTGATTACGTTGTGCATCGAAAAACGTGGTGTACAATTAAATATGCAGTACATGGGGAGCCAGGTCTCATTGAGTTATGAGATGCCCCTGAGTGAAGTGGTACTGGATTTCTTCGATCGCCTGAAATCAGTGAGCCGCGGTTATGCCTCGTTTGATTATGAGTTTGACCGTTTTCAGGCAGCTGACCTGGTAAAGGTGGATATCCTGATCAACAGTGAGCGTGTCGATGCGTTATCGATCATCGCGCATCGTGATGCCAGCATCCGGCGCGGACGTGAAGTGGTAGAAAAGATGCGTGAATTAATCCCGCGCCAGATGTTTGATATCGCTATACAGGCAGCGATAGGGCGTAATATTATCGCGCGTTCGACGGTTAAAGCGCTGCGTAAGAACGTGACAGCAAAATGTTATGGCGGCGATGTGTCGCGAAAACGTAAGTTGCTGGAGAAACAGAAAAAGGGTAAAAAGCGCATGAAGCAGTTCGGCAAGGTAGAGATACCGCAGGAAGCGTTCCTGGCGGTGTTAAAAGTCGACAGTTAATCACCCAGAACTTATAAACTGGTCAGAACGTACTAGAATTGCGCCTGGCTTCTAATAATATTTTATAGTGTACGAATAATGATACTCGATTTTTCTTTTTATTTATTTATTGCAGTAGTCTTCACCGGGTTTGTCTGGCTGATCGATAAGTGGTTTTTTGAACCAAAGCGTAACCAGGTGGTACATAATTCGACAGAGATTCATCAGGGCGTGGAAGTTAGCAGTAAGAGCAAAGAGCCTGTATTAGTTGAGTACTCGAAGTCATTTTTCCCCGTGTTGCTAATCGTCTTTTTACTGCGTGGATTTATCGTTGAGCCGTTTCGGATTCCTTCGGGTTCGATGCTGCCGTCACTGTATATCGGTGATTTTATCCTGGTTAACAAGTTTGCCTACGGTGTCAAGCTGCCGGTCATCAATAAGAAGATCATCGATCTGAGTCAGCCTGAGCGCGGTGATATCGTCGTGTTTCGCTACCCACGTGACCCTAACCTTGACTACATCAAACGCGTCATCGGCTTGCCAGGCGACCACATTGCATACTATAACAAGGTGTTATATGTAAATGGAAAACCGGTCGAAAGAGATTTTATCGGTCAGTACAAAGGTCCTGGACAGACGTTTGCAAATGAATATATCGAAAAATTGAAAGATGTTGAACACGCTATGCTGCTATTGCCGGCAAGACCCAATAATCTACAGGGTGAGTATATCGTGCCCGAAGGCATGTACTTTGTGATGGGCGATAATCGTGACAATAGTAATGACAGCCGTGTATGGGGGCCAGTACCCGAGAGTAACCTCTTAGGCAAAGCGTTTATGATATGGATGCACTATAGTGACGAATGGCATCTTGATCGCATCGGCAACATGATAAAGTAAACTCTATATAATAAGAGGTAATCACATAATGAAAAAATCTATGACAAACCCTTTATCAAAACAGCGCGGCTTAACTTTTCTCAGTACGATTATTATCCTCGTCTTCATATTGTTTCAGGGCGTGATCGCACTGAATGTTATCCCTGTGTACATGACTGATTCCTCAGTCAAATCGATCATGAAGAACCTGCCGACCGACATGAAAGCAAAGCAGGCAAATCCTCTGGAGCTCAAAAGGATAGTTGAACAGCGATTAAGCGTAAACAGCGTGTACAATGTAAAACCTGAACACATCAAAGTAAAAAAGGGTCGCTCTGAGCTCATCGTGTTGATCGAATATGAACCACGTGGCAAATTGATCGGAAACCTCGAATTTATCGTTAGTTTTAAACATGAAGCTCGAGTACAGCAGAGTCGTTAGCGTTCACCGTGAGCGATGACCTTGAGTAATGCTATGGTGCGATCAAAAGCCATAGAAACGTTATTAAAAAAGCTCGAGTATTCTTTTGTCGATATCTCTCTGTTAGAAGAGGCGTTGACCCACCGCAGCTATTCTTCCAGGAACAATGAGCGCCTTGAGTTTTTAGGGGATGGCATACTCAATTTTGTGATCGCGCACGAATTGTTCAAGTCATACCCGGATGTACAGGAAGGCGACTTAAGCCGATTGCGCGCTAACCTTGTCAATAAAGATTCGCTGGCTGAAATTGCCGGTCATCTGAAACTGGGTGATGTGATTCTGCTAGGCTCAGGCGAGCTCAAGAGTGGTGGTTTTCGCCGGCCTTCAATCCTGGCTGATGCAGTAGAAAGCATCTTTGGTGCAGTCTATTGTGACAGCGGTTTTGAGCCATGCCGTGAGCTGATCATTCGATTGTATGCCAGCAGGCTCTCTTCTTCGATGGATCTGCAGAGCCTTAAAGACCCCAAGACTCAGCTACAGGAATTATTGCAGTCACGCCATTTTTCTCTGCCTGATTACCAGGTAACAAACATTAAAGGGCAGGCGCATGCACAGGTCTTTCACGTGAAATGCAGTATCGAAAAAATGAACATTGCAGTAACAGGTGAAGGTAAAAGCCGCCGTAAAGCTGAACAGATTGCAGCCAGCAAAGCTATCCTTAAGGTCAAAGACAGTTTCGGGAATATATCAAAGTGACAGAGCAGAAAGAACGCAGCGGTTATATAGCCATCGTCGGCAGGCCGAACGTGGGCAAGTCAACCTTGCTCAATAGTATCCTTGGCATGAAGCTGAGTATCACTTCGCGTAAACCGCAGACGACACGGCACCAGATACTGGGCGTAAAGACCACTGACAATGTGCAGGCGGTTTATGTCGATACGCCGGGTATTCACCAGCGTCGTGGTACGGCGATAAATAAGTATATGAACCGTGCTGCGACTTCGGTATTAAACGATGTCGATGTCATCCTTTTCGTGGTACAGGTAAAACAGTGGACAGAGGAAGATCAGGCGATAGTGGAGAAACTGGCGTCAGTCAGCTGTCCTGTTGTACTGGTCGTTAACAAGATGGACAAATTGCCCAGTAAAAAAGAGTTACTGCCTCTGATCAGTGAGCTGTCTTCACAGTATGATTTTGCAGAAATCATTCCTGTCTCTGCGTTAAATGGGATGAATGTTGACGTGCTTGAGCAGAAAGTTGCAACACTACTTCCCGAGAATGAGCATTTTTATCCGGATGACCAGGTTACTGACAGAAGCATGCGTTTCCTGGCCTCTGAGATCATACGAGAAAAATTGATCCGCGAGCTCGGTCAGGAACTGCCATACACGTCTACCGTCGATATCGATAAATATATTGAAGATGAGGATATCGTCCGTATCCATGCCACCATCTATGTCGAAAGTAACGGCCAAAAAGCCATCATTATCGGTAAAAAGGGTGCGAGGCTGAAGAGTATCGGCACCGCTGCACGTCAGGACATCAGTAAGATGGTCGATTCAAAAGTGTATATCAATCTATGGGTTAAAGTTCGCGAAGGCTGGTCTAATGATGAAAGGGCGTTGCGTGGACTTGGTTATGGCGAATAAAGCAGCGAATAGTTAAAAACGATAAAACAGTCATTGTCACGATTCTCTGTAATAAATGAACATCGTCAATACACAGATAGCCTATATACTGCATAAGCGCGCCTATCGTGAAACCAGCAGTATCCTCGAAGTGCTGACAAAAGACCATGGCCGCGTATCACTGATGTCGCGAGGCAGCCGGGGGGCACGCTCTAAGATTGC
>DAOVJH010000373.1 GCA_030673345.1 Pseudomonadota bacterium | reverse complement strand
GCACCGATTACAACACGATCAGGACGCATAAAGTCCTGGATTGCAGCGCCTTCCTTGAGAAACTCCGGGTTGCTGACGACATCGAAGTCTATTTTACTATCGCGTGCCGCTAGTGCTTCGTTAACAACGTTGGTTACTTTATCGGCTGTGCCAACGGGTACGGTGGATTTATCGATAATCACGTTGTATTCATGTTGCATGGTCTGGCCTAGTTGTTTGGCAACTTCGAGTACAAAGCTTAAGTCGGCTGCATCGTCAGCACCTGGAGGTGTTCCTACGGCAATGAAATGAATCGTAGATTTCTCAGAAGCTTCTTTGATATCGGTGGTGAAATGCAGACGGTTTTCATCAAAATTTTTATTAACCATCTCTTTTAGGCCTGGCTCATATATCGGCATGATGCCATTTTTAAGGTTGGTTATCTTGGTTTCGTCAATATCTACGCAGATGACGTTGTTGCCCATTTCTGCAAAACAGGCGCCTGTGACGAGGCCTACATAACCTGTACCGATGACCGAGATATTCATATATTAATTCCTATTGCTTTAAATTGGTTGTAATCGTATTTAGCATTATTGACCTGGTTTATTGTTTTCACGCATATATCGAACCGTGTTCCATATAGCGGTAAGTTTCTGAAACATCAGGTCAGCCACATCAAGATTTTCAGCTGAAACATCTGCGCGAGAATTTTCACTGGCCAGATGATGCAGTTTTCTGTTTTCGCCATCAGGGCGCATCAAAAAATAATAGTCATCTGATATTAAACCGATAGCGCGATCCCCGCCATTTTCGATGGTGAATGCGTAGTTATTTTCGCTAAATGTCTCGTCGGTTAAATCTCTACCAAGCGTCCTATTCAGGTAACTGGTCTCCGTTACGGAGGCGATGGTTGGCAGCACGTCGACTTCGCTGGCTATTGTATCAAAGACTCTGGCATTGCTGATAACGCTTTTTCCATATAGGACGAGGGGAACGCGCAAGCCCTGCAGGTTCAGTTGGGCGTCAGATGTGGGCACATGGGCGCCGGTGGGCGCGTGGATACCATGGTCGCCGAAGAAAACAAAGAGGGTGTTCTCGAAATAGGCTTCTCTTTTGGCGACCTTCATGAAATGGCCGATACTGTGGTCCATGAACCGGAACGAGTTCAATTCTTCCAGCGAGGCGAAACCATAATCCTGTATGTCGCCTGGCAGGTCTTCTTCTGTCCATAGCTCGAAACCTTCATTATCATCCGGGATGGTATAAGGACGGTGGCTGCCAGAGGTCTGAATGACGGCAAAAAATGGCTGTATTTCATCTTTTAGCACCGCGTTGGCTTCACGGAAAAGGCTCAGGTCAGAGATGCCCCATACATCGATATCCGGGGAATCATAACTGCCTTCTTCGAACAGCCTTAAGTCTGGAATGTTTGACGACAACAGTCCGCGTATATTCGCCCAGCTGGCACTTCCACCCAGGAAATATAATTTACTGTGGTTGGTGAATGCGTTGATGATGGTGTGCTGGTCCACGATGAGCGGGTTACGGCTGGATGTTTTATTTTTTTCGATATCGGGCAGGCCGGTCACAAAGGTCCATACCGAGCGTGCCGTGCCGGTACTCGGGGTAAAAAAGTTTTTGAAATAATAACCTTCGCTGGCCAGTTTAGCGATATTCGGGGTCGAGTCCAGTGGATTGCCTGACAGGCTGGTTTTGTAGGATGCAAAGGACTCCAGGATGACGACGATGACATTTGTTCTGTCGTTACTCTGTGGGAAGTCGTGGTGGCGGTCGTAATTTAGTTTTTCGCTGGCTGTGTCCTGTGGCGGCTGGATGGCTAAATATTCAGCCATTATGGGATAAGCCTGTTTTGCCGCATCCAGGTCGTATGTTTCTTCGACATTTTTTAATGTGTTAGAAAAATAGATGACAGGATTTGATGCCAGCTGTGCACTGTATGCATGCGTGCTGAAAAAGGCGTCACTCCAGCGCAGCGGGTACCAGGAGACCTTGGCCATAAGGCCAGAAAATACGATGATGACGGTAACCAGAACGAGGGCTGTATTTTGATACCATCGTTTTTGCTGCCAGTATGCGCTTACGTTATCTGAGCTGTTTATCCGCGCAGTAAGCTTTAGAAAGAGAAAGATTGTCACTGCTGATATGAATAGAAATATCAGGCCGCCGCTGATGATCGGGTATGTCTGCCAGACCATGTTGGCTGATATGAAAGGATTTTCAAGAAAACGTAATGCAGTGGCATTGAGACGCAGCTGTAAGTAGGCGTAGTGTCCGGCATCAGTGATATATACGAGATACATCAGGATAAAGGCCAGGCTTATGTAGATGGCCCATATGCGCTTGCCGAGCTGGCTATAGACAGGGTGCAGCGGTTTTATCCAGCCGAGCAATAATACGGGCAGCAATGTACCAAGCGATGCCTGCAGATCAAATTTCATGCCCAGGTAAAAAGACCAGATCAGGTCGTTAGTCGAAATCGGGTCTGCCGG
>DAOVJH010000055.1 GCA_030673345.1 Pseudomonadota bacterium | reverse complement strand
TGTCGATCAATCACGCGATGACCTTGCAGGCGATAAAACGGTATGGGATGAAGTTTCCGACGGACTCGATAACATCACTATCGGAAATTACACCGTGGCATCTCGAGGATACGTCAGCCGCTTTAATTTCAAAGGCGAAGACCAGCAGAAATTCGTCAAAGACCTGTCCGGTGGTGAACGCAATCGTCTTCACCTGGCCAAGCTGTTAAAAAGTGGCGGCAACCTGTTACTGCTCGATGAGCCGACCAATGACCTCGATGTTGAAACCCTGCGCGCACTGGAAGAAGCGATACTCAACTTCCCGGGCTGTGTCGCTGTCATCTCACACGACCGCTGGTTCCTCGATCGTATCGCGACACACATACTGGCTTTTGAGGGGGACAGTAAAACCACCTGGTTCGAAGGCAACTATACAGAATACGAAGCTGACAGGGTGAAACGTCTAGGGGAAGAAGCAGTGATCAATCCACACAGGATCAAGTTTAAAAAGATTAGCTGATAACGTGACAGTTACAAAAAGAATATTATGCTGAGATGATAACCGGCAACCTTGTGGTTACCCACCGATCGACAGGAGCGAATAAAATCCGTCGATAACGCTGAAGCCGTAAGCCATCGTATCGTCATCTATAACATCGCTGTAACAGATACGGCCTAACACTTCCTGAGAATGGTCATCTGGAAAACGCAACAATACCTGCACCCTGTCTTCCAGCTCAAACTGTACATCCGATATAAAACGGAAACCGCCCTTGCCGATATTTTCTATATAAAATGATTTATGAGAAAGATGATTCTGTACTTCACCATTGACGATTAATACCTGTATACAGTAACCATCAGCTGATGCTCTTTCCTGAGTCCGCTTCATATATCTACACTGTTCATTAACATTACAGAATGAGTATAGTTAAGATTAATAAAATTTATGCCACGATAAAAAACTTTTAGATGAACGGTATATTTATCACGATGCAATAAACCAGGGTATCAGTTAAGACATTATTCGTCCGGTTTATTCAATGCCCTCAGGTGATCTAATTTCAGTTTGATCTTAGCTTCCAGACCACGGTCAACAGGCTGATAATATTCTTTCTCACCAATGGCTTCTGGAAAATATGTCTCACCCGCAGCGAACGCATCATTTTCATCATGTGCGTAACGGTAATCTTTCCCATAACCGAGATCCTTCATGAACTGGGTTGGTGCATTCCTCAGGTGCTCAGGCACATCCATCGAAGCAGAACTTCTGGCATCTGTCATCGCCGTTTTATAGGCAGAATAAACCGCGTTACTTTTTGCAGCGCAAGCGAGGAACACGATTGCCTGTGCGATTGCCAGCTCACCTTCCGGACTGCCCAGGCGTTCGAATGTCTGCCAGGCGTCCAATGCCAGTTGCAGTCCCCGTGGGTCTGCATTGCCGATATCCTCTGACGCCATACGCACTACCCGCCGTGCGATATATACAGGATCACAGCCGCCATCGATCATCCTGCAGAACCAGTAAAGCGAAGCGTCTGGATTACTGCCGCGCACTGATTTGTGCAGAGCAGATATCTGCTCATAGAACAGATCGCCACCTTTATCGAAGCGCCTGAGGGTCTGCGAAGTAACGTCCTGGATGGTCTCTGGCAATATCAAACAGCCTTCTGAATTACCGGGTTGACGTTCAGCCAGGTCACAGGCTATCTCAAGAAAATTCAAAGCACGCCTTGCATCGCCATCAGACACTTTTGCCAACAGCTCAAGAGATTCGTCATCGATCTGCACATCAAGCGCTTTTAACTGCTCATCATTGTTCAATGCATTTGTTATGACTGCCATCAAATCTTCTACCGATAAAGATTTTAGTACATAAGTTTTTACGCGAGACAGCAACGCATTATTTAATTCGAATGAAGGGTTTTCAGTGGTCGCACCGATAAAAAAGATAGTGCCATCTTCTACGTAGGGTAGAAATGCATCTTGCTGTGATTTATTAAAACGATGGACCTCATCGACAAACAATATCGTCAGTTCACCCTGTACCTGCCATTGTTTAGCCTGGGCGATCGCTTCACGTATATCTTTTACACCTGACAATACTGCCGACAGGTTAATAAAATGCGCATGTACAGAATTAGCGATAATCTTCGCCAGTGTCGTTTTACCGGTACCCGGCGGCCCCCAGAAAACCATCGAATGTAACATCTGGTTCTCGATCGCCTGGCTCAGGGTTTTACCCTGACCGATGATATGACCCTGACCGATATAATCTGCCAGCACCTGTGGTCGCATCCTGTCGGCCAGTGGCCGATAGTGTTGTGTTGCTTGTTCAGAGAATAATTCAGCAGTCATGGCTAACCGCCAAAAACATCGACACCTTCAGGCGGGATAAATTCGAAGATTTCTTTTGAAAGTTTTTTATTCGTATCGATATCAGAAAAAACAATATCGGTCACCTGTTCGAACTGATCATGCAGCTGCATAAAACGCAGCCCACTGGCATCGAGCCCGATGACTATCTCGCCAAAATCAGATTCTTTTGATTTACTTAATAGCTTCAGACGGTATACACCGTCATTTTCATCGAGTGGTACGATATTAAAATCCCGATGCAAGGTCGTACTGTCTTCCAGTAGCGCCATGGGTGACGCAGGCAGATCGCTAGATTGTTTCTGCACAGTTACCTGTTGCAGATCGACATCATAGATCCAGATTCTTTCGCCGTCCGAGACGATAATCTGCTCGTAAGGTGATTTATAATTCCAGCGAAATCTTGCAGGACGATCCAGGTAAAATTCACCTTCTGTCTGTTGCAGGATTTCGCCGTCATAGGCGCGTAGCGTCTGCTGAAAATTGGCTTCCAGCGTTTGCGTGTTTTCTAAAAAGTTTTCCAGGTAGGTTTCGCCCTGTGATATTTTTTTATCGCCGGCTATAACTACTTGAGAAGACAAAATAGTCAGAAAAAATATTTTGATTAATGTTCGCATTTTTAAATAGTTTTCTATCTCATGTACAGTGTCTGGATCCGTAAGAGCTTGCGGAACATCAGGTTATATTTCTGACCCACTCCTACAACTGTTTATTCCGGTGGCGCCTGAACTAATACTTCTCGCGATCCGTTCGACTGCATAGCACTGACTACCCCTGCCGCTTCCATCTCTTCGATCATCCTTGCTGCACGGTTATAACCAATCTTCAGTCTGCGCTGCACATAAGATATCGATGCTTTACGTGTCTGCGTAACGATTGCGACAGCTTCATCATACAGAGCGTCGACATCATCACCGCTGCCGTTAGCCGGTTTTTCTCCCGGCAATACGGTGGTATTTTCCTGAGTAATCTCTTCGATATAATCAGGGCCGTTTTGTTCCTTGAGGAAGGCGACGACTCTATGCACTTCGTGATCATCTACAAACGCACCGTGGATACGTACCGGCAGACCTGAACCCGCTTCCATATATAACATGTCTCCATGACCCAATAGATTTTCTGCACCCATCTGGTCAAGAATGGTCCGTGAATCAACACGTGAAGAAACCTGAAATGCGATCCGTGTCGGTATGTTTGATTTGATCAAACCCGTCACCACGTCGACGGAAGGTCTCTGTGTCGCAAGGATCAGATGGATGCCGGCAGCACGCGCTTTCTGTGTAATACGTGCGATCAACTCTTCGATCTTTTTACCGACCACCATAAACAGATCAGCAAACTCATCTACTACGACAACGATATACGGCAAAGGTTGTAATTTTTGCGGCTGCGAACCTGGTGCATGCGTATCCGGGTTAAATGTAGGGTCCTCGATCGGCGTACCGGCTTCGATCGCATCTTTCACTTTCCGGTTATAACCGGCAATATTTCTAACACCGAGACCAGACATCAATTCATAACGGCTTTCCATCTCACCCACACACCAGCGCAACGCATTGGCAGCCTCTTTCATGTCGGTAACCACCGGTGTTAACAGATGCGCGATACCTTCATAAACATTTAATTCCAGCATTTTCGGGTCGATCAGAATAAGACGCACTTCATCCGGTTTTGCCTTATATAACAAACTTATCAACAATGCATTAACGCAGACAGACTTACCTGAACCGGTAGTGCCTGCAACCAGCAGATGCGGCATCTTGCCAAGATCTGCAACCACCGGATGACCGGCGATATCCTTGCCCAAACCCAGGGTAAGCGGTGATGAAGACTTGTCGTACTGTTTTGACATGAGTATTTCACTTAATGTAACGATCTCACGATGTTCATTCGGAATCTCCAGACCAACGCAGGTTTTACCGGGAATAACTTCAACCACAAGAATACTGGGCACTGAGAGAGAGCGCGCTAAATCTTTTGATAACGCGGTTATCTTGCTGGCTTTGACACCCGCTGCCGGTTCCATTTCAAAACGGGTGATAACCGGTCCGGGATGAACCGCGACGACCTGGACTTCGACACCAAAATCAGCCAGTTTTAACTCGACCAGTCGGGACAGCGCTTCAAGCGCCTCAGTGGAAAAACCTTTTTCCTGTGGTTTTGGCGGATCAAGCAGACGTAAAGCCGGCAGTTCGGAGTCAGCCGGCGCCTCAAATAACTGGATCTGTTTTTCCCTGTCCATGCGCTCTGAGATCTCGACTTTCTTCATTACCGGCTCGATTCGTACATCTTTTGAGCCTGTAGCGTCGCGCACTTCCTGTTTTTTCTTAACCGCAGCCACCACTTCCTGACGCTGCTGCTTGGCCTCTTCGCCTGCCTTTTGGGTCTGCCTGTTTTCGAGGATGCGAAATATTTTGGTGGTTACCCAGTAATAACTGACTAAACCGGCATAACCGATGGTATCGATTACCCGAAACCAGGAGAGACCGCTAAATAATGTAATACCCGCAAGAAACAGGGCCAATAAGATCAATGTTGAACCCAGCAGCCCAAGCGATCCGGCCATAGCATCACCCAGCCAGCGGCCAAGTATGCCGCCGCCATCAAGCGGTAATGAACCGTTGGTCGTGGCAAAATGCATACTGGTCAATGCGCAGCCCATAGCAACCGTGACAAAAAAACCAGCCCAGCGAACACCCAATTCATGGTAATCGATATCCTTATCAACTTCGATATGATTGCTGCGCAGGACTAACCAGCCGCTATAGGCAATAATAACGGGGAAAAGGTAGGAGAGATAACCAAACAGGTTATAGAGGACGTCGGCAAACCATGCACCGACGACACCGGCGGCATTATGGATAGCCTCTCTGGAACCGGTATAGGACCAGCCGGGATCTGCTGCGTTATAAGTGATCAATGCAGTAAATAAAAACAGGGATAGCGCCATCAGCACCAGCATGGCGCCCTCACGCAGGCCACGTTGCAGCTGCGTCGTGATAACAGCACTTTTTTCCGAGGTTTTTGTTGTTTTTGTACGGCGTGCTTGTGCCAATTTCGTTCCGGTTTAAGTCTTAATAGTTTTGCCAGATTATACCCTTCATTTGACAAAATTATCAGGGTTTTAGGCTTTTACAGACGGTTTACTGGCTGTCAAATTCACGCTGCAATACCTCATCCACGATCTGCCCCCGATGAATCGCCATCGCCTGGTGCAATACCCGCTGCGACCCGGTTTCCGATGCCGCCATCTGCCCAATATCTGAATCGGCAAGTACGAGCACATGTGGCAATACCGCTGATGAAAGTGACTGTGAAGCGGTGCGTGCTACTGTTGCTGGCATATTCGGCACTGCTGAATGGATTACGCCATGCACGATGTAACTCAACTGTTCACTTGAAGTCGCCTGAATTCCTTCGACACAGCCACCCTGATCAATTGCAATATCCACGATCACGCTGCCTGGATTCATCTGTTTCACCACAGATTGTTTCAACACCACCGGTGCACGCCTCCCAGCCAGCAGTACCGCACCGATCACCAGGTCAGCATCGACACATAAGGATTCGACGACCGCCGCTGTGGACAGGTGCGTTTCAATCGAGGGATATTGCTGCTTTAATGATTGTAATTTATGTTCATCAAGATCCAGCACATCGACTTTTGCCCCTAAGGCAACCGCCACGGCAAGCGCATGGCTGCCAGCAACACCAGCACCTAATATGACCACACGGCCAGCATCTGCACCATCGATACCGCCGAGCAGTACGCCTCTTCCGCCACGGTTGCGAAATAACAGGCTGGCACCGCGTATCGCAGCGATGCGACCGGCAACCTGACTCATCGGCGCCAGCAATGGCAACTGACCACCTTTACCAGTCACCGACTCAAAAGGGATCGCACTGATACCACTGTCACACAAGGTCTGCACCAGCGGTAGATCGGCGGCCAGATGGAGATAACTGAACAGTATGTGGTCACTGCGCAAAAACGCTATATCCTGATCTAAGGGCTGTTTTACCTTAACGATCAGTTGCGCACTGTCATACAGGGCTTGTGCGGAATCGAGCACCTGGGCACCTGCCTGGCTATATTCAGTATCTGGATAGCCGCTGTTGAGACCAGCGCCCGTCTGCACAGATACCGCATGTCCGGCAGAAACCAGCGCTCTGCAAGCGTTCGGGGTCAGCGCCACACGTCCTTCGCCAGTCATTATTTCCTTTGGTATACCTATTTTCATTACTGTTAAATCTCTTTTAAATACGAATTAAGCTATTACTCTGACACATACTTTAAAGCTTGTGTTCCTGTCCCCACATTAAATCAATGGGTTCGATCAATCCATAGGATCGACCCTGGTCAAAACTTTTGGCAAAAACAATTGTCATTAAGATTTGCTAATATATGCGTCCATAAAAATACAGACTTACGAAATATAACAAATTCTAGCTGGAGAAAAACATGAGTGAATCACGCCATGCACGCCTATTAATCCTTGGTTCAGGCCCCGCAGGTTACACCGCTGCCGTTTATGCCGCACGCGCCAACCTTAATCCTGTTGTCATCACCGGCATGGAGATGGGCGGCCAGTTAACCACAACCACCGATGTCGACAACTGGCCGGGAGACGCTGAAGGTGTACAGGGACCAGAACTCATGCAACGCATGCAGGCACACGCCGAGCGTTTTGGTACAGAGGTAATCTTTGACCACGTCAATGAAGTCAACCTGGAAAACCGGCCCTTCACCCTCTATGGCGACTCAAACACCTATACATGTGATGCACTCATCATAGCAACCGGCGCCAGCGCGATGTATCTCGGCCTGGAATCGGAAGAAGCATTTAAAGGCAAAGGCGTTTCCGCCTGCGCTACCTGTGACGGCTTCTTCTACAAAGGCCAGAAAGTTGCAGTGATCGGCGGCGGTAATACCGCTGTCGAAGAAGCTTTATATCTTTCCAACATTGCTGATCATGTAACACTGGTTCACCGCCGTGATGCTCTGCGTTCTGAAAAGATCCTGCAGGATAAATTAATCGAAAAATCGAAAAATGGAAATGTCACTATCGAATGGGACAGCGTACTGGACGAAGTACTCGGTGATGACAGCGGCGTTACCGGCATGCGCATAAAGAATGTAAAGGATGACAGTACTAAAGATGTCGATCTGCAAGGTGTTTTCATCGCTATCGGCCATAAACCAAATACCTCTATCTTTGAAGATCAACTTGATATTCGAAATGGCTATCTGAGTGTTAAGAGCGGTTCTGACGGCAATGCAACAGCGTGCAGCATCGAAGGTGTTTTTGCTGCCGGTGACGTTACCGACCACATCTACCGCCAGGCAGTCACCTCTGCAGGAACCGGCTGTATGGCAGCACTGGATGCCGAGCGCTACCTGGATGACATCATCTGTAAAGACCTGGGCAACTGTTAAAACCGGGGAATTGTTAAACCTGATCGAACACCGGGGACAGACCTGAGGTCTGTCCCCAAATTAAATTCCGATGAAAATCGTTTTCACCGACAACATTGCCAGCGTT
>DAOVJH010000186.1 GCA_030673345.1 Pseudomonadota bacterium | reverse complement strand
CATATCAGCATATTCATTACCATCATGTCCTGAATGCCCTTTCACCCACTGCCAGCTGACATCGTTTGCCTGTACAGCCAGATCCAGCCGCTGCCACAGCTCAGCATTTTTCACTGGTTTTTTAGTCGAGGTTTTCCAGCCGCGCTTCTTCCAGTTAGGCAGCCACTTCGTCATGCCTTCGAGTACGTATTTTGAGTCAGTATATACTTTTACAGCACATGGCCGGGTCAAAGATTCGAGTGCCTGGATCACAGCCATCAATTCCATACGATTATTAGTGGTCTCAGGCTCGGAACCATACAGGTCCTTTTGCTGTCCATTGTAGCGTAGACTAGCGCCCCAGCCGCCAGGACCAGGGTTTCCGCGGCAGGCGCCATCCGTATATATTTCAACAATATTTGCGCTCATATAGGCCTATTTTTGTTTTGATGTTGTACAATTTAACCTGTAACAAACATGATTTATGGCAAGGAGTGTATCAGGCAGCAATATTATAGTGCTGCTACACATAAAACCAGTTGAAATAGTCACAAAATCGGTAGTAGCACAGGATGAACGTGTCGGAAGCTACAACCCTTTATTTATTTCAATACCTGTAAAATTTGCCATCCCTTAAATAATAAAAATTAAAAGTATTAAGACATTGAAAAACTTACTCACCTCAATCCCCAGACTTGCATCGTTAAATCCAGTTCTAATATTGGCCTGCACACTTATGGTTGCTGCCTGTAATGAAACCAGATCTGCTGACAGCAAAAATATTACAGCACCGGAAACTGAAAAAATCAGCGAGGAAGCGTTACATGATGATAACAGCGCCTCACTGCCAACTGCATCAATAGAATATATCGAATTTGAACAGTTTGAAAAACTCTATATAAACAGCGAACCAACACTGAGTATCTGGCCACGGGTACGCGACGGCTTCCAGCTACCCGATGACATCAAACATAAATCTTTACAGAACGAGATTGACTGGGTCGCCAGGCACCCCGAATATATACAACGTGTCATGCGCCGCGCTGATCCATTTCTCTATTACATCCTGGAAGAAGCTGAAAAACGTGATCTGCCGACTGAATTAGTGTTACTGCCAATCGTCGAGAGTGCTTACCAGCCTTTTGCATATTCACATGGCCGTGCTGCTGGCATCTGGCAATTTATTCCTTCCACTGGACGTCTGTATGGCCTGAAACAGAACTGGTGGTATGACGGCAGACGTGACATCTATGCCTCGACACAGGCTGCCCTGAATTATCTCGAAAATTTACACAAGCTTTTCAAAGGCGACTGGATGCTGGCACTCGCCGCTTACAATTCAGGCTCAGGCACTGTACAGCGTGCGGTAAAACGTAATAAAAAATTAAAACGTCCGACAGACTTCTGGCATCTAAAACTGCCGAAAGAGACACGTGCTTATGTTCCAAAACTGCTGGCACTGAAAGAGATTATCAGCAACCCTGAAAAACATTCTATAAGCCTTCGTTGCATCCCGGATGCACCTGGATTCAAACGGGTAAAAACAAAAGCACAGATCGATCTGGCACTCGCCGCAGAACTAGCCGAACTGGACCTGGAAACACTGTACAACTATAACCCCGCATTTAACCGTTGGGCGACTGACCCGGATGGACCGCACCATCTGATTCTGCCGGTCGCTGCAGCTGAAGCGTTTGAAGTAAATTATTCGAAGCTGTCTGCTGATGAACACTTACGCTGGTCACGACACAAGATAAAATCGGGTGAGACATTAAGCCATATCGCGGTTAAATATAACACTTCGGTGAAACACCTGAAGAAAGTGAACAACATACGTGGCAATAGCATCCGTGCAGGTAAATACATCATGATACCTGTATCCAGCAAGAACAATAAGAGTTATGCACTATCCTCTTCCCAACGTTTAAAAGCCACACAAAACATCAAACGCGGCAGCAACAGCACCCGCATAAACCACCGTGTCCAAAATGGTGAAAGCTTCTGGACGATCTCAAGAAAATACAAAGTCGATATGCACAAACTGGCCAAATGGAACGGCATGGCAATAAGAGATCCATTAAAGAAAGGGCAAAAACTGGTGGTATGGACATCCAGCAGCGCCAGGACCACTTCGGTAAAAACACACAACCCGAACAGCACTGTCAAATCGATCCACTATACGGTTAAAAATGGCGACTCACTGTCACGCATTGCCAGCCGATACCGTGTTAACGTCAAAGACCTGCACCGCTGGAATACGATTAAAGGGAAATATCTCAAACCAGGGCAGCGCCTGAAACTGTATATAGACGTTACTGAACAAAGCGGCAGACAAGGCTAGCTCCCTGTATACTCCGACCTTAGCAATCACTTTCGCACCTAATAATATTTCGGAATTTACTAAATGAGCACAAAGATTTCATTTCTGGACCTTAATAATTATCAGCCCCTTGATTCACTGACGCCAGAAAATCTGAAAGAAATCACCGAGAAACTCGAAACCTTTGAACTAAAAAAAGGTGACACCGTTTTTAAAGAAGGTGACAAAGATGATTATCACATTTTTCTTTACTCCGGAAATATCGACCTGATAAAAGCAGGTAAAACCCTGAAGACCATCGAAGCGGGTACTGCTGAAGCCAAAACAGCCATCGCACATATCATCCCTCGAAACTTTTCATGCATCGCCTCTTCAGATGCCGTCATCTTCAAAATCAATTCTGACCTGCTTGATCTGATGTTGGCATGGGACCAGACCGGCAGCTTTCAGGTCGAAGAACTGAGTGGTGGTGGTGATGACGATGACTGGATGACTCAACTTCTGCAGACCGAGGCTTTTCGCCGTATACCACCAGCAAATATTCAGGCAATCTTTACCAGCCTGGAAGATATCGAAGTCAATATCGGTGACAGCATCATCAAGCAGGGAGACCCCGGTGATTATTTTTACATCATTAAATCCGGCCGCTGCATGGTCACACACAAAAATCCTGGCCAGGATAAGGATGTAAAGCTTGCCGACCTGACTACCGGTGACACTTTTGGTGAAGAAGCATTGATATCTGACGCGACGCGTAACGCTTCGATCGTCATGTTGACCAAGGGCTCACTCAGCCGTCTATCGAAAGAAAATTTCCTCAAATTACTCAACGAGCCGATGATCGATAAAATCGATTACACTTCGGCTAATCTGAAAGTAAAAAACGGTGAAGCTATCTGGCTGGATGTACGCCTGCCAGCTGAATACGAATCCGCACACATCAAAAATGCAACACATATGCCATTGATATTTCTTCGCATGAAGATCAGTGAACTGGACACGATGGTGAACTATATTTTATATTGTGACACTGAACGCCGAAGCGCATCAGCTTCTTATGTACTGGGCCAGAAAGGCTTTAAGACGTCAGTCCTGCTCAACGGCATAAAAGATGTACCGACGGACACACTGGAAGGAACAAGCGTTTAAAGCTGATCTGTATAAACATGCATCTGTTTCGACAGACACTGTCCGATTTATTCTAAACCTGTCTATGCCAGCATGTCTGCTGTCGGCCAGAAGCGGACTTTTAATCAAGATCAAAAACTTTTCACCGCAGAGGCGCGGAGACGCAGAGAAAAACTTTTTTTGTTGTTAACAGCGCCTGCGGCGCAGTTAACAAAAGTAAAACTCTGCGCCTCCGCGCCTCTGCGGTTCAATCTTTTAAAGTATTAAAAGTCAGCCAAGAATCAACTACAACCATTTATTTCTAGCTGCCATAGCCAGGCAAGCTTGAACTAATACAGCTGACCAATAACAATAACCAGCGTTTTTCTATTCATCAAATCCGGGGATCTCTGAATGGATCACCTCATCGATCTGATTCTTCGGTAAAAAAGTCTCAGCATAATTCATATAGACCTTATCTCGGACGAACACATCAAAGATATCCGGGTCGACATGATTATCTTTTTTCATAAAGCCCAGAATACGCAAACATTCGGTTAACGGCTTACCTGTTTTGTATGGCCTGTCACTGGCAGACAGTGCTTCAAAGATATCAGCGATGCCCATCATCCTCGCCTGCACAGACATCTGATCACGTGTCAGCCCCTTAGGATAACCTTTACCATCCATACGTTCATGATGACCACCTGCATATTCAGGCACATTTTTCAGGTGTTTTGGAAATGGCAACTGAGCAAGCATCTTGATGGTCACTGCCATGTGGTTCTGGATCACCTCTCGTTCAACATCCGTGAGCGTGCCTTTAGCGATGGTTAAATTTTTGATCTCGTCATCATTGAAGAACCTGGCGTTGACTCCATCAGGGTCTATCCAGCGATACTCTGCGATATCTCTCACACGCTGCTGCAGCGCTTCATCCATAAACTCGCCACCAACATTACTCTTACGGATAAAATCACGGTCATCATCCAGCTGCTGGAGTTTTTCCTG
>DAOVJH010000099.1 GCA_030673345.1 Pseudomonadota bacterium | reverse complement strand
CGCAGTCAGCGCCGCATACTGCGAAATCGTCGGCGGCGCCAGAAATATGTTCTGTGCGATACGGTCTATCGCGTCCACATATTGCTCAGGCACGACCATCCAGCCTATGCGCCAGCCGGTCATACCAAAATATTTTGAAAAACTGTTTATCACGAAACATTCATCTGATATCGAAAGCGCAGAGTAATCATTATTCTCATAGACCAGCCCCTGGTAAATCTCATCGACGATGAGACTGCCCTGCTTGCGTTCAACAAACTGCGACAATTCCAACAACTGCTGTTGTGGCAATATAGTGCCGGTGGGGTTTGATGGTGTCGCTACCATGGCCGCCCGGGTCCGGCTGTTCCAGTGCTGCGCGATCGAACGGGCATCCAGCTGATAATAGTTTTCTGCAGTGACCGGAATCGAGATAGTTTCCGCTGCCAGCACATGCGCGATATTTTTATTACAGGGATAACCCGGATCTGCCAGCAATACGTTATCCCCTGCGTCTAACAGGCAGGCGATTGCCAGCTGCAGTGCGCCAGAAGCACCGGGTGTAATGATTATCCGATGCGGATCAATGTCTAATGAAAATTTCCTGTCATAATATTCAGCGAGCGCCTGTCGTAATTCAGGCAGACCCAGTGCTGGCGTATAATGCGTTTTAAACTGATTCAGCGCATCGATGCCTGCATTGATGATTGGCTCAGCTGTCGCAAAATCCGGTTCGCCTACCTCCATGTGATAGACAGGTTTTCCCTGCTGACTTAAGGCATTAGCCTGCGCGAGGATATCCATCACATGAAAAGGACTGAGCTCTCTGGAGCGTTTGGAAAGTTTTCGCGACGTCATAATATTACAGATATTCGATTACCAGCATTGATTTCCATCTGCACACATTTTACACTGAGAAGCAGCTCGTAAGTTTCATTTTTTGTTTTAACGATAACACTAAAGATAAGTCGATGACCCAATATCTCAAACCACCCATACGTATTAGCATTTTTGTATCCGCGCTATTTTTCAGCCATTTTGCCAACGCGATGCCTGAACAGGCACTCGTTCCTGGCGGTATCGCCCTGCTTGCGTTACCCGACTACAAACAGGACACGAAGGTTTTTTTCAACGACAAACGCATTGCAGTGTTCCCTTATAACAACACCTGGCTCGCAATGGCAGGAATCGGCCTGTCTGACAAACCCGGTGATTATCTGTTTTCAATACGACGGGCCGACGGCTTGAGCCTGAACACTAAAGTTACCGTTAAGCACAAGAAGTATGACGAACAGCATCTCACGATAAAAAACAAACGCAAGGTCAACCCCAACGCCAGGGACAATGAACGTATCGCTGCTGAAAGCAAACGTAAACGCAAGGCCAGGAAACAATACAGCGAGACTATGCCGAATGTCGATTTCATCTGGCCTGTCAGCGGCCGCATCAGCAGTATCTTTGGCTTAAGACGTTTCTTTAATGAACAGGAGCGCCGTCCGCACAGCGGTCTCGACATCGCTGCAGCCGAAGGCACACCCATCAAAGCCGCTGCCAATGGCACCGTGATCGATACCGGCGATTTCTTTTTCAGCGGTAATATGATCTATCTTGACCACGGCCAGGGCATCATCAGCCTGTACGCTCACCTGAGTGCCATCTCGGTAAAACCGGGTGATATCGTAAAACAGGGAGATATAATCGGTAAACTTGGACAAACCGGCAGGGTGACAGGTCCGCATCTGCATTTTGCTGTTTATGCCAACCAGACACTGATCGACCCGGTCTTTATGTTACCCGAGCATAAAGCCCCGGCAACGGTCACCTCACCTGAAAAAACAGCCGCTCCCTTAAAAATCAGCGATAAATCCAGGCAAAATCAATAAATAGCTTGCGCTTCATCTCAAAATAACGATAATTGCGCATCACTTTTAAAAGTCAGCAATCGTGATTTCTGCAGTTCTTACTTCTGAAGTCATCTCGCTTACTTTCTTATTATTCAACTAGACTATTATTTATGGCAAAAGAAGAAGCAATACAAATGGAAGGCACGGTGACTGAAACCCTGCCTAACACTATGTTCCGCGTAGAACTTGAAAACGGTCACACGGTTATCGCTCATATCTCCGGAAAGATGCGCAAGCACTACATCCGTATCATGACAGGCGACGCGGTTACCGTTGAACTTACGCCCTACGACCTTGAAAAAGGCCGAATCATTTACCGCGCCAAATAATTCATCATTCGTCACACACCGCCATCCATGGCTCTCTGTGACAAGACGTCCATCTCTGGACATAAAAAAAGCCGCTGATTAATATCAGCGGCTTTTTTTATTGTTGCTCGGTAATTCGCTAGCTCAAACTTTACCCAAATCAGGCCTTAGCCGTTTCCGAAGCGATCTCGATAGCAATTTCGTTATCTTCAGATACCGTGACATTCACATGGCCGCCTTTGCTCAGATCACCAAACAACAGGTCATTAGCCAGCGGTTTTTTAAGCAGGTTCTGTATGATGCGCGCCATCGGCCTGGCCCCCATTTTTGGGTCATAACCTTTTTCAGCTAACAGCTGGCGTGCGGCTTTATCCACATCGATCGTCACTTTCTTCTCGTTAAGCTGTAATTCCAGTGCAACCAGGAATTTATCAACCACGTTTGACAAGGTATGCGCATCGAGTGGACCAAAGTTAACGATAGAGTCCAGTCGATTTCTGAATTCCGGGGTAAACATCTTCTTGATCTCTTCCATGCCATCGAGCTCATTCTGCTGCTCGGTGAAACCCATCGAACGACGTGACATCAACTGAGCACCCGCATTACTGGTCATCACCAGTATGACATTCCTGAAATCAGTCTTGCGACCATTGCTGTCTGTCAGTGTACCGTGGTCCATGATCTGCAGCAGGATGTTAAATACTTCGGGATGCGCTTTCTCGATCTCATCGAGCAAGAGTACGCAATGCGGATGTTTGTTTACGGCTTCGGTCAACAGACCACCGTCATCGAAACCGACATACCCGGGCGGCGCACCGATCAGCCGTGACACGGTATGACGCTCCATGTATTCAGACATATCGAAACGCAGCAGTTCTACACCCATGATGCTGGCGAGCTGCTTGCTCACTTCTGTTTTACCGACACCGGTAGGACCCGTAAACAGGAATGAACCGATCGGTTTCTCCGGTTCACCCAGACCAGAACGTGACATACGTATAGCCGTAGCCAGTGTACTGATAGCATCATCCTGGCCAAACACGACCATCTTCAGGTCACGTTCCAGGTTCTTCAGTGCATCCGTATCAGAAGTCGATACTGTTTTAGCCGGTATGCGTGCTATCTTGGCGACTATATTTTCGATATCGTGAACATTGATCGATTTTTTATTCGATTTGCCCGCATTTGACTGTAACTGTCTCTGGGCACCGGCTTCATCGATCACATCGATCGCTTTATCCGGCAGAAAACGGTCCATGATATAACGTTCGGAAAGCTCTACAGCTGCCCGTAAAGCATTATTGCTGTACTTCACATCATGATGTTCTTCAAAGCGTGTTTTCAGCCCTTTTAATATATCGACCGTCTCATCTGTATTCGGCTCTTCGATATCGATCTTCTGGAAACGGCGCGCCAGTGCATGGTCTTTTTCGAACACACTTCTGTATTCAGCATAGGTGGTTGAACCGATACATTTGAGTTCGCCATTTGCCAGCATCGGCTTGATCAGGTTAGAGGCATCCATCACACCGCCAGAGGCAGAACCTGCGCCGATGATGGTATGGATCTCATCGATAAACAATACGGCACCCGGGCGTTGTTTCAATTGTTTCAAAACACCTTTCAGGCGTTTCTCAAAGTCACCGCGATATTTTGTACCGGCAACCAGGGAACCCAGATCCAGTGAAAAAATAGTGCTGTCTAATAAAACATCAGGCACTTCTTTATCGACGATGCGTTTAGCCAGGCCCTCAGCAAGTGCGGTCTTGCCGACACCCGCTTCGCCAACCAGTAAAGGATTGTTTTTACGGCGGCGGCATAAGATCTGCACGGTTCTTTCCACTTCGTCATCACGACCGATGAGGGGGTCGATCAAACCTTGCATGGCCCGTTGATTTAGGTTGGTGGTGTAATTTTCCAGTGGTTGCGCTTCTGCATCCTGTGTCGAAGTCTGCTCAGAATGATCTTCGAGCTTCTCTGTTTCATTCGGCACTTTGGTTATGCCATGAGAGATATAATTAACCACATCCAGGCGATTAACATTTTGTTGATTCAATAGATATACAGCCTGTGATTCCTGCTCACCAAACATGGCGACCAGCACATTGGCACCGACAACTTCTTTTTTACCCGATGACTGCACATGGAAGACTGCACGTTGCAGGACACGCTGGAAACCCAGTGTAGGCTGAACCTCACCGGCGACCACATCACCGAAGACAGGCGTATTATTGTCGAGGTATTCTTTGAGTTCGATCCCGAGTAAACCCAGATCGGTACCGCAGGCCTGCAGTACGACGTTGGCACTATTATTATCCAGTAACGAAAGCAGTAGATGCTCGACCGTAATATATTCGTGCCTTTTTTCTCTTGCTTCATTAAATGCGTTATTTAACGATGCTTCAAGTTCTTTACTCAACATGGCGCTACCTTAAAAGTTACCATTAATAATATTTGTCAGAGGCGCCTGAATCATTCAGGCTTCTTCCATGGTACACATCAAAGGGTGCTGGTTCATTCGTGAAAACTCGTTCACCTGATCAACTTTAGTCTCAGCTATCTCATGACTAAAAGTACCACAGATACCCTTACCTTTTGTGTGTACTGACATCATCACACGTGTTGCTTTTGCATTATCCATCGCAAAGAACGTCATCAACACCTGTACGACAAATTCCATCGGCGTAAAATCATCATTATTCACGATGACTTTATATTGTTTTGGCGGCTTTAACTTCGGCTTATCTACCTCTAGCGCCAGCCCACCATCATAATCATGATCCCAGTCATCATCGCCAGTATTACAGACAATGGTTTGACCATGGTTGATGAAATTACTCATGCCTCACCTTCAGTGTAGGACAAACTTATTAGTTTTTCTAAATCACGAATCATATTTATCAATAATAAATTTCAGCTTAGTTTGTTTACAAATCTCAAAAATCTTCTAGCAGAATTCAGTTTGACCTGAATAAAACTGCACTGTTCAGTCGTTTGCCCCAATAAAATAATTCTGAGTCACCAAAACCTCTACCTGAACATATGGGTATAATTTTACATTACAAGAACCTGAGACGACAGCCCCGTAAATATAACAAAATACCTGTCAACTAGTGCTGTGCAGGTGGATCTGGTTACGCCCCTTCTGCTTGGCTATATAGCAACTGGTATCCGCCTGCTCCATAAGGTTTTCGATAGAATCAGCATGTTGCGTTATAGCAACAATACCGATGCTCACGCCAAGTTTAAACGCCTTCCCCTCCCACTCAAACCTGAAATCATCGATATCCTGGCGCATTTTTTCGCCGACTATCTTCGCACTTTTAACATCACAATTAACCAGTAACACGCCAAACTCATCACCACCCAAACGCCCGATACAGTCATCTTTACGCAGATGATTTTTAAACTCTTCTGCCAGCAGTTTTAGCACCTTGTCACCCGCCGCATGACCACACTCATCATTCACAATTTTAAAATGGTCGAGATCCAGATAAAACATGACATGCTGACGTTCATTTATACGGGCGTCTTCGAGCAGGCGTTCCATCTGAGTTTCAAATTCACGCCGGTTAACCAATCCGGTCAGCATGTCATGGTGAGCCAGGTACGAAAGTTCATTGCTGCGCTCTTTCGATGCCGTGATATCCCTTATCAGGATAACCACACCATTGGCGACGCCTCTCACATCGAACAGCCCCGTCAATATCACTTCGACGAAATACTCCTTGCCTGAATCAATCTTCAGAAAAAACTCAATCGGCGGACAGCGGTTATTTTCTGATTCGAGACACCATTTAACCACGTCAGTCACCGGATCG
>DAOVJH010000182.1 GCA_030673345.1 Pseudomonadota bacterium | reverse complement strand
GTTGCCGTAGAACCTGCAGCGGCAAAACCAAAAAGAAAATGTTGGGCAGGTGCG
The DNA here is from genome assembly GCA_030673345.1 of Pseudomonadota bacterium. GTDB lineage: Bacteria > Pseudomonadota > Gammaproteobacteria > SZUA-229 > SZUA-229. Next base: position 4,420 of record DAOVJH010000182.1, on the reverse strand, counting down.
CCGCCGCAATATAGCAGTATAAAATCAATTGAATATAATTGTGATGATGCCATGGCTAAACTAGATGCTGAAACCTGGGTGACGAAGCTGGTAAATAAGGAAAAAGAAAAGCAAAGAATAGTGGCAGCAGAAAAAGAAAAACAGCGCAAACTTGCTGAAGAGAAAAAGCAGAAAGAGCTGGCTGCAAAATTGAAGCAGGAAGAATTGTTGCAGGTTGAAGCTGCTGCGCTAGCTGCCAGTCAGGCGAAACAGGCTGAGATCGGTGGTGAGATCACAGCGAAGATGCTTAAGGTGTGTGAGAAATACTGGAGCAAAGGTGAGCATCGTTGTTACTGCCAGAAATATATCGAACATGCGCCCGAGAGTATCCAGGCGAGCTCTACCTGTGAATAGTGTTTATATGGTTTAACCCATCACCTTTATTCTGTAATATAAAGCAACGTTAAACCGTTGCTTTTTTTATGACATGAATAAAACTATAAAATCCGGAATTATCTTTGCCTGTTTGCTGATGTCAGGTGTTTTATATGCGGCTGAGGCTGCGTCACCAAAAGAAAAAGAACAGACTGCTGAGCCAGAAGTAAAAGTACATACTATTGCGCCGGCAATCAAAGACCTGCCCGCCGCGCCAACATTGAAAGACGTGGCTGAGAAACAGCAAGCCGAGGAAGAAGCTTTTAAGAAGCTGGCTGAAGCACCGGTCGCGGGCGCCTATGATGAGTACAACCGTTCCACTCCGCGTTCAAGTCTAATAGCGGCATCACTTGCTGTCAGGGAAAAAGATTATGAGCGGGCGGTCAATTATCTCGATCTAAGAAATCTGCCCTTTACACTAGAGGAAGAGTTAAACGGTCCTGAACTGGTGAAGAAACTGGTCATAGTAGCCCAGCGGGCGATGAAGATCGATTTTGAGGGTTTGAGTGATGATCCGCATGGGCATGAGGATGACGGTCTGCCGAGCTATCGTGATCGAATCACCACGGTGAAAACGAAAAATGGCCCAGTCGATATTCTGATGCAGCGTGTGCCGCGAGGTGATGGTGTATATGTCTGGAAGATTTCTAATGCCACCGTCGCCATTATTCCGGCACTGGATGCTGAATTCGGATACGGCATTATCGGAAATAAGCTATCGCAAATTTTCCCCCACTACGTGGTTTTTGGATTTGAGGTATGGCAGCTCGTCATGCTGACGGGGTTGCTGCTTATCGGGTATGTTATCGCATTTATTTCGACCTTTGCCATCATAAAAGTTTTTCAGAAAAGCCAGCGTTTCAATAAACAGCGATTACAAAAATTTATCGTTGGTCCGCTTCGTTTATTAATAACTATTTTATTTTTTCGGGCCACATTCGATATGATTGCGCCATCATTGGTCGCACGTGCTTTTTTTGAAGCTAGAACTTTTTTAATTATTGCTCTTCTGTGGGTGATGGTCGGTGTTATTGATATGATCATCCATCGGTTTGCTGACCGCATGAAGCAGAACGGCCAGCATGATGCCGTGGTGCTGTTAAAGCCTGCAGCAACTGGAATAAAACTGGTTTTTCTGCTGATAGCGATCGTTTCATGGATGGATAATTTAGGTTACCAGGTGACAACTATCCTCGCAGGTCTGGGTGTCGGTGGCGTTGCGGTAGCACTGGCTGCACAAAAATCGCTGGAAGATTTAATCGGCTCTATAACTATCTATACTTCTCAGCCGGTTCATGTCGGTGACTTTTGTAAATTTGGTGACATTTTAGGGGTGGTCGAAGAGATCGGCCTGCGCGCAACACAGCTGCGCACCCTGGCGCGCACAGTAGTCCATGTTCCAAATGCGCTGTTTGCATCCGGCGCGATAGAAAATTTAACGCAGCGTGACAAAATATTATATCGTACACGTCTGCGCCTCTCGTATGACGATACACCTGATCAGGTTAGGCAGGTATTGACAAAAATTCGTGAGCTAATCGATCAGCATGAATTTATCGATGAAGAAAATTCCAGGGTACGTTTTCTGGAATTTGGCGAATATGCTCAGGAGCTGGAGCTGTATGTCTATATCAAGACCAGAGATTTTATAGAGTATCTTGAACATCGAGAAGATATCAACTTAAGCATTAATGATATTGTTGAGTCTGCTGGTGCGCAGTTGACGGTTCCGGTAAAAACGATCAATGTAAATCAATCTTCAGAATCGCTGTTAACATCGCCTTCAACATAAAAAAAGAAAACTGAAAAAATGCCAGATTGTATTATTGTCGGTGGCGGCGCGATCGGATTACTCACTGCGCGTCGGCTGCACCTGGAGGGAGTTGATGTCCTGCTCCTGGAGAAGGGGGCTTTAGGTGGTGAGTCATCCTGGGCAGGTGGCGGAATCGTTTCGCCGCTTTATCCCTGGCGCTATGATGATTCGGTCAACATATTAGCCGAGCGCAGTAAAAAGATTTATCCTGAATTGACTAAAACGCTATTTGAGGAATCCGGGAATGATTGCGAGTTAATCAACTCTGGTCTGTTTACCGTTATTAGTGATGGTCAGGATGAGGTTTTAGACTGGGCCAGGAAATGGTCGGTTGATGCAAGTTTTGTCGATGATTCAGCTTCGATTCATGAGATTGAGAAATCAGTCGGAGATGCGGTGGATAAGGGAATCTGGATGCCGGATATCATGCAGATCAGAAACCCAAAATTAGTTAGAGCGTTAAAAGCTTCTTTTAATCACCTGTCCATCCCTTATCAGGAACAAACTGAAGTCGAAGAAATAATCGTAGAGAATAATAAAGTTTCCGGCATACGTACAAAACAGAAAACATATACTGCAGATAAGGTCATCATTGCCAGCGGTGCATGGAGCGCGCAGTTCAGTGTCACGCAATCATCCGTCGATGTGCTTCCGGTTAAAGGTCAGATGATAATGTATAAAGGCCCGCCAGATCTTGTGAGACGTATCGTTTTGTCTGAGGGCCACTACGTAATACCGCGTAAAGACGGGCGGATACTGGCGGGCAGTACACTGGAAAAAATTGGTTTTGATAAGGCGGTATCATCTTCAGCGCTTGATGAGCTGCATCGGGCAGCAGTAGAGCTGATTCCATTGTTAAGTGATCTTGAGATAGAGAGGCAATGGGCCGGTTTGAGGCCAGGTACGGAAAAAGGTATACCTTATATATGCCAGCATGATGATATTGAAGGGTTATATGTTCATGCTGGGCATTTCAGAAATGGCATAGTGCTCGGTGCCGCTTCGGCAGAGCTTATGACTGATATCGTGCTGGCTAGAAAGCCATGGTGTGATGCCAGCCCATACAGCATGAAATCACCACATTGATTTTTACTAGTTAGAACCGTTATATCGCCGGAATAGCTCCAACTGGTAGAGCAAGTCATTCGTAATGACGAGGTTCGCGGTTCGATCCCGCGTTCCGGCACCATATTTATCAGTTTAGCTATAACATGGCATGAATACCGGCCTTCGCCGGTAAAACGTCCGGTTATACTGGTTTAGAAGTTCGGCTTGACCGGTGCATCTTTATACATTGCCACACTGGACATGATCTCTTCTCTAGCTTCGTCTATATCGCCCCAGCCACCAACACGCACCCATTTGCCTTCGTCTAAATCTTTATAGTGCTCAAAAAAGTGTGCGATCTGATCCAGCAGCATGGGCTGCATGTCACCGATGTTCTTGGCTGTTTGGAAAGATTTACACAGTTTATCGATGGGTACAGCCAGGATTTTTGCATCATCACCAGATTCATCAGTCATCTGTAATACGCCGACCGGGCGGCACTGGATGACAGAGCCGGCAATTAATGGCACCGGTGTGGTCACCAGCACATCGACCGGGTCACCGTCCTTGGACAGTGTATGCGGGACATAGCCGTAATTACAGGGATAAAACATGGCGGAGCTCATGAAACGGTCGACGAACATGGCGCCGGTCTCTTTATCCACTTCATATTTGACGGGGTCGCTATGCGCCGGTATTTCGATGATTACGTTGATTTCATCGGGGATGTTGTCACCCGAACTGACTCTATCTAAATTCATATCGCCTCTCTATAAGATTTTTCTAATATAGGTTCTATATTATTTTACTGGTTGTGCCTATTATGCCTTCATATTGGACTAAACTGATGTTGTTAAAGAAAATAAATAATAAAAATACTGATAGTGTCGGGTGTCCATCTGGAATGAGATAACGTGTATTGAGCCATCATTATGTCGTTTATCTGTCCATTTATCTGCAATTTATAACGCCCCGTCATTATCTGCTGGCAATTCAAAATTACTGGTCTTAAATTAGAATCATGAAAAAGCAAACAGGATTTACACTGATAGAGCTGATCGTCACCCTGGCGATAGTCGGTATTGTACTTACCGTCGGCGTGCCGTCGTTAAAGACATTTCTGCAGGGTAATCGGCTGATTGCTTC
>DAOVJH010000027.1 GCA_030673345.1 Pseudomonadota bacterium | reverse complement strand
GCTGCGATCTTGCCGATGGATTTTTCAATATTTTTATCTGCTTCTTCAGTCTCTGGCATGCCCTCTGCATCAGGGCGGATGATCATGGTTTTTTCAAAATCACTTTCGCCGCCTTCGGCACTGGCGTTCTCATATTTGAGCTCATGCTTTCCGATTACGATACTCTCGCCACCCTGCAGTGCATGCTTGGTAATCTTTTCGCCATTGATGTAGGTGCCGTTTGTACTGTCGAGGTCTTCGACGAATGAATCGTTGAGGATGGTCAGTATTTTTGCATGATTACCACTGACGGCGAGGTTATCGATATGGACATCGTTATCCGGTTTACGCCCGATAGTGATGATCTCTTTATCGAGTTCGTATTCTTTTACAAATTCGCCGTTGAAGTTGAGTATTAGTTTAGCCATGGTGATTCCTTACAATACATTTTGTATGCATTTTTATTTTTATCTTTCTATATTAAGAGAATATGTCAAAAAATCGAGAAAACAAGCTATTTTTAGCAGGAAATGATTTTATTGGTTTGACCAGCAGGGCAGAAATGTTGTCTTTTCCGCCATGTTCGTTCGATAGGCGGATGATTTCTGCTGCCGCTTTTTCCAAATCATTTTCATTCTCGATCATCGCCGCTTTTATCAATTTATCTTCGATCATATCTGTAACACCATCAGAGCATAAAAGATAGATATCATCAACCATCGCAATATCTTCCTGAATGTCTATCTGGACATTATCATCGATGCCGATGGCGCGGGTAACCAGGTTTTTATTCAATGAGTTGCGGGCCTGCTCCGGTGTGTAGAAGCCACGGTCGATCAGTTCCTGCATCAGGCTATGGTCACGGGTTATCTGTTCGAGTTCGTCGTCACGCAGGCGATAGAGACGAGAGTCCCCCACGTGTGCAACAGTGAAACGGTTGTCGTAGAAAAGGGTGACCACGACCGTCGTGCCCATGCCGCGGTACTGTGCGTTTGCTTCAGAAGAGTCGTGCACATTCTTATTGGCCAGTGCTACTGCTTCATGGACAGCCAGGCTCTCCATGCTGTAGCCGGTTTCTTCATCAGCTTCACCCGGTTTGATCTTTTTGATCTCTTCAGTGATTGTTTCCAGTATCGTGCTGACAGTGATGGCGCTGGCCATTTCACCACCACGGTGTCCGCCCATGCCATCTGCTAGGACTGCAAGTGCGATATTCTCATCACAACCGATGGCATCTTCGTTGTGGTCACGTACTGACCCTACGTCGGTTTTGCCATGCAGTAATAATTTGCCTTTGAGACTCATCGTTTAGACCTTGCTCTCGGCTTTGATTATTTTCAGGCATTTACTGATGTCATCGACCATCTCTTTGCCGCGCTTGTAGCGTTTTTCAACATCTTTTTCCATCGCGCGATTGATGATGACGGTCACGCAGCGGGGGACATCAGCGTTGATAGACTCCGGAGCAGGGTGAGGCTCATTGGCGATCTTGTACATCAGTGACGCCATAGAATCGCCGGTGAACGGCAGCTTGCCGGTGACCATCTGGAACAGCATGACGCCGAGAGAAAAAATATCCGACTGTCCGGTTACCTTTTTGCCTGCTAACTGTTCAGGTGACATGTAAGAGGGTGTGCCAAGTACCATGCCTGTTTTGGTCTTGCTGGAATCGGTAATGCGGGCGATGCCAAAGTCTGTGATCTTTACCGTATCAGTCTCAGAATCCCACATGATATTGGCTGGTTTGATGTCACGGTGAACCACGTTATTCTGGTGCGCATAATCGATGCCGTCTGCAGAACGCTGGATCAGTGACAATACCTGTTTGAGCGGCAGCAGTGTATCGGCTTTGATGTATTTGCTGAGGTCGCCGCCCTTGAGGAATTCCATAGCGATATAGGCGAGGTCTTGTTCGTCACCGGCGTCATAGATGGTCACGATATTCGGATGCGTCAAGCGGCCAGCTGTTTCAGCCTCGCGGAAGAAGCGCTCTTTAACTTCTTCGAGTTCATCATCTTCAAATTCCTGTGATAATGCCATGGTCTTGATCGCCACGGTGCGAGAAATTTTAGGATCTTTACCGAGGTAGACAGCGCCCATGGCGCCTTTGCCGAGCTCACGTTCGATCTCATAGCGACCCAGCATGGGTTTTTCTACGCCGCCGCCGTCAAGTATCAGTGTGCCGCCGGGTGAGCCGCCGCCACCGCCGAGGATGACGGTTTCTTCCAGTGACTTAGCGCGGTTTGAGCGGTCTTTGATGTCACGGAATTTGGCATCGAAGTCTGCCATGTAATCGTAGACTGATTTGGCTTTATTGAACTGGCGTTTGCGCTCATAGTCCAGTGCTAGGTTGTATAGAAGTTCAAGCGCGGATTTGTCCAGCGGCAGTTTTCGGAATTTCTCAAATGCTACATCAAGCTGACCCTGGCCCTGTAGTGACAGTCCCAGCATGCGATTGCTTTCAGCTGATTCGATATCGAGGCGGGCTTTGCCTTTCTCAGACATGAAGAAGTGTTTGGTCGTCAGCAAAAAGTGGCCGCCACCGAGCAGCAGGGCTGGCATCATCAATTGCAGCCACATGCCCTGTGTTGTCATCATGATGTAGTGGCTGATGAATATTGCCAGCAACAGCATGCCGCTGATGACAAAACCGACCACGGCACTCAGCCTGGGCAATAGCAGCATGATATACAGGGCGACAAAAAGTAATGCGCCCATGCGAGCATAAAAGCCCCATGAAGGTTCTATGAAAAAATCCTCATTCAGGATGCTGGAAACAGAATGTGCCAGGGTCACAACCGGTGACATGGTCGGATTTATCGGCGTTACGAAGGTATCACCGACACCCAGGGCTGTGGCACCGATCAGTACGATCTTGTCTTTGTATTTTTCCGGAGGAATCTTGCCCTGTAAAACATCAAAGAATGAATCGACCTGGAAAGCAGGGGCGTAGTTTGCATCATCATTGTAGAAGAAGGTATTCATCAATGAATAACCATCTGTCTTTATGTTTAAGCGGCCAAGCTGTACACCACTGCCGACAGTAATCCGGATATCATCAAGGCCAAGGTTCAGGCTTTTGGCAGCAAGCATCAGGGCCATCGATGGATAATATTCACCGTAATAATCGATGACTAGCGGTTCTGCGCGGATGCCGCCATCGACGTCTGGTAGTGGCACGGATGCACCGATGGCATCACTTTGTTCACCCAGTACCGCAATCGGTGGATAGGCATCGACAACGGGCAACGGGGTATAACCTTCCGGATTGGTGGTGGCATTATCGATGATGTTATCTTCAGGTATCTTGTTTTTTGCTACGTAAGGCGGCAATGCTTCATCGGGCTGTCCGTAGGGTGTGCCCTGTACGACTGGCATGTAAAAGATGATATTGCCTGCATTCTGCATGCTTGTAGCCAGGGTTTTGTCGGTATCAAGGATGACCTCGGCCGAGTTAATATATTCGAGGTAGGCGTCTAGTTCTTCGGCCACCTGGTGACGCAGCGGTGATTCTTCCAGTGCCTCTGCTATTTTTTTAACCGCAGTTTTACCCTTGACGTCACGTTTGTTTGTTACCAGTTTGCTGCTCTCTTCGATGCTCAGTGCGAGCTCTTCGACAAACATGGGTACAGCAGAGATGCTGCTCTCTTCGAAAGCCTGTCTGAGTTCACGGATGAACTGTAATCCGGGGTCTAGCTGTGGCTCGGAAAAGAACACGGTTTGACCGACTGCTTTAGCGCCACCCTGGCTGAGGATATCGTGCATCTGTGCATGGACGTCGCGGGACCAGGGCCAACGGCCTATATTATCGATACTCTGATCATCGATGGCGATGATGGCGATCTTGTCGCTGGCGATCCGTGATGATGAGCGAACGCCGAAGTCATAAGCGCTTCGTTCGATGCTTGCGATGAAGTCGGAACCGGCAAAAATCAGGAAAATGAAGGTAATAACAAGACCGGTAAACCAGTCACTTTTAAAAACCCCGTTTTTCATTATTTGGCCCCTTTGGTCTTATATTTTTATTATGCGGACCACAAAAATAATAAGTGCTATGACTGCTGTCCGTGGTTAATTATTTTTTTATTAGAGATCTAACTTGTTAAATCCCGGATAAGATGATTTTAGTCACAAAAAATCATAATACTTGTCAATACTAGTAAAAATAATAACAAAAACAAATGGTTTAGGGGAACCGAAGGAGGAAAATGTTGAAATAAATTAGGCGGGTCACGGGCAGGGCGGGTCTGTGCCCGCCCTGAAGATGCTTATCGTAGTGTGGGGTTAATAAATTGTGTACTGATTACCTGGGCTACAGTTGAGCCCAGACGTTCTGCGAAGCGTTCCAGGAGGTCTTCTTTAACGGTGTAGTTGACGATGGTCTCTTCGCCTATGATTTCGCGTGCAACGTAGCTCGAGCTGGCGAGCCCATCGACCATGCCGATATCGACAGCGGCTTCACCCGTCCAGATCAAACCTGAAAACAGTCCTTTCACGGAGGTGTCCAGCCTGTCGCCTCGGCCTTCTTTTACCGAATTGATAAATTGCTGGTGGATCTCGGTCAGCATCGTTTGCATGTGTGCTTTGGCTTTTTCGTTTTCAGGCAGAAACGGGTCAAGCAGTGCTTTGTTTTCACCGGCTGTTAAGGTGCGGCGCTCGATGCCAAGTTTATTGATGGCATCGACGAAGCCAAAGTTGTCCATACGGACCCCTATCGAACCGATGATGCTGGCTTTATCAGCATAGATTTTGTCAGCAGCAGAGGCGATGTAATAACCACCGGAGGCACAGATATCGGTTACCACTGCGTATAGCGGCGTATCCGGATTTTCTTTGCGCAGTCTGCGCATCTCATCATAGATATAACCGGACTGTACGGGTGAGCCGCCGGGGCTGTTGATCCTGAGGATGATACCGGCGCTGTTTTCATTATCAAAAGCCTCTCGCAGTGCGGTTATGATGCTGTCAGCGTTTGCTTCCTGGGAGTCAGCGATGATGCCATTTAATTCGACGACGGCGGTATGTTTCTCATTGAGTTTATCCGCGCTGATACTGGCATCGCCATATATGTATATGATGGCGCCGATGTATGCGAAGGTCAGTGATTTAAAAAATATGCCCCAGCGGCGTGCGCGTCGTTGCTCACGTAAACTGGATTCAGCCAGTTGTGTAACAACTTCTCTTTCCCAGGAAGTGTTGTTGTCATTCATGATCTTTTCCTACTGTTAGTTTCATCCTGTTATTTTAAGAATGTAATTTTAAATATAAAGCTTATTAGAGACTAGGTGTGATTATGGCTTAGATAAGCAGATAATTCTGTGATATCCGCTAAACAGGTTAATGGTTTGTGTCTGTTCAATGTCTCTGCGTCGTGGACCCCATGGGTGACGCCGATGCACTGCATGGAAGCGTTGTTTGCCATTTTCAGGTCGTGTTCACTGTCGCCGATCATCAGCGTCTGTGATGCTGAAAATTTAAGTTCATCTAAAATTTCGTGCAGCATCTCCGGGTGCGGTTTGGATTTGTTTTCGCCGGCGCAGCGGGTGGTGCTGAAAAAATCCGCCACCTGATGCTCGTTGATCGACTGTTCTAATCCTGCACGGCTTTTTCCTGTGGAGATCGCCAGCGTATAGCCATCGTTACGAAGTTCGTTGAGCAGTTCATAGGCGCCGCTGAACAACGGTGCCGGTACTGTATTGTCATGGAGGTAGTGCTGCCGATAAGCATCCGCAATCTTATTCAGTGTGACAGTGTGCTGTTGTGCGTCCAGCTCAGGGTGCAGCTGTTCTATGGCTTCCATCAGGCCGAGGCCGATTACGTCTCTTGCCTGCGAGTCGGTGAGATCGGTGTCGATGGTCTGCTTGCTGGCGAACTGTAAACTGGTCATGATACGTTCGATAGAATCGACCAGTGTGCCATCCCAGTCAAATACCAAAAGGGGAAAGTGTTTCATCAAGGGTTCTGCTTGCGTAGTTTCTGTAATAATTGTTCGAGCTCATCGCTTAGTGGCGCTTCTAATGTAATGGGGTCTGCCAGTGGTAAATACAACCGTTTAGCGTGCAGGAATAAACGCTTCAATCCCATTCTTCTGAAAAAGCGATTGGCCTCTTTATCGCCATATTTACTGTCACCGATGATGGCGTGGCCAGTATGTTGAGCGTGTACCCGTATCTGGTGTGTGCGGCCGGTTTCTATGGTGATCTTCATCAGGCTGCATGGCCAGCCGCTATCAGTATCAAAAATCTCCAGCGGTTCGAAGTGGCTGACGGCTCTGTCGCCCTCTAGATCGGTCTGCATCAGGTGTTCGCCGCTACGTTTGATTTTGCTGATACCGATATCAACGGTTTTTTTACCCTGTGTCCATTTGCCATCAAGCAGAGCAAGGTAGGTTTTTTCTATGTGTGTGATCGTTTCATGGCGAAGCATTTCATGCAGCTGTGCGAGTACCTTGCGATTTTTAGCCAGCAACAAACAACCGCTGGTTTCACGGTCTAACCGATGTACTAGTTCAAGCATTTGTTCAGTATCGATCTGCCTGAAGGCCTCGATAACGCCAAAATTCAATCCGCTGCCTTTGTGAACGGCGATGCCAGAGGGCTTGTTTATTGCGATAATGTCCTCATCTTCATAGATGACGGCATTTTTTAGCATCTGGATGACTGATTCAGGGATGTAGCTGTCCTGATTTTCGCTAATGCGTACGGGTGGTAATCTCAATATGTCACCGGACTGAAGTTTGTAATGCGGTTTTTTTCTGCCGCTATTGATTCGCACCTGGCCGCTGCGTAATAAGCGATAGATATGGCTTTTGGGTACACCTTTCAGGTGTTTTACTAAAAAGTTATCGATACGCTGGCCGGCCTGTCCGTCGTTAATAGTCATCTGGCTGGCGTGGTTTTTGTTTATTTCCATACGGTGTTTTTATAGTTTTTTTGACGATTGACTAATTATGGTTGACCAACGGCTCGCATTTTGACAGACTTGATGGGTCGGATGCCAGCGTAGATTAACCACGAAAAGCCTTGTATCTGTCAGGAACTTTGCCATAAAGAAAAATAACAGGCACAAATAATGGATTATGTACTTGATGAATGGTCATCAAGGTAGCGGTCTTTTTTAGATTATCGCTACGCAATCGCCGAATATAATCACTAGTTCAAGCATCTTGTCAAAGACAGGCATTTATTAAGAGCTGTGTGATTGAAGCGAAAAACTGATTTTATGTGTTTGCGCACGTTGTTATATGGCTGTTTCATATTTTTGAATACAGACCGCAAATACTAATTTAAGAAGCAAATTAACAAGTAAAAATACTTACGATTAATGATTTTCTCGTTTTTTAACACTGATAACGCCGTTACTCTGCCAGAGCCAGCATTTTTATCGTCCACATTTTTAATGTGGCTGATGCTGGTTTGTTTCTGTGCATTGCAGTACGCAAGACGCTCTACAAGAGAAGTCCTGCCGCGAAACGTTGCTGGTGGTCTGAAAGCGGGACCAATAACAGGTTTAACTGCAAATGAAGAGAATACTTATCAATGCAGTCCAGAAAGAGGAAGTACGCGTGGCCATGGTCGATGGTCAGCAACTTTACGATCTGGACGTGGAAGTCCCATCACGGGAACAGAAAAAATCCAACGTATACAAAGGTAAAATTACCCGCGTAGAACCAAGCCTCGAGGCTTGTTTTGTTGACTACGGCGCTGAGCGTCATGGCTTTTTGCCATTCAAAGAAGTTTCACGCATGTACTTCACCGAGGAGGCGCAAAAGTCTTCCGGTCGTCCCGACATCCGTACAGCCATCAAAGAAGGCCAGGAAGTCGTCATCCAGGTGGAAAAAGAGGAGCGCGGCAATAAAGGCGCGGCTTTAACCACTTTTATCAGTCTGGCAGGGCGTTATCTGGTATTGATGCCAAATAATCCACGTGCCGGCGGTGTTTCCCGTCGTATCGAAGGTGATGACCGTAACCTTATCCGTGAAGCACTCAGCCAGTTAGAAGTACCAAACGGTATGGGACTGATCGTGCGTACTGCAGGTGTCGGCCGTAATGCCGAAGAGCTTCAGTGGGATCTGGACTATCTATTACAGCTGTGGACTGCCTTCGAAAAAGCGGCAGCCGAAAGACCATCACCATTTTTGATCTATCAGGAAAGTGACGTCACCACGCGTGCTCTGAGAGATTACTTCAGGAGTGATATCTCCGAGGTACTGATCGACTCAAAGGAAGTCTATGATCAGGCGATGGACTTTGTTGGTCAGGTCATGCCTAACAGCGTCAATAAGATCAAACATTATGAAGATACGGTACCGTTGTTCAACCGTTTTCAGGTTGAGAACCAGATCGAATCAGCTTACCGTCGTGAGGTAACCTTACCTTCTGGCGGCGCCATCGTTATCGATCATACCGAGGCATTGATATCGATCGATATCAACTCTGCACGTGCGACCAAAGGCAGCGATATCGAAGAGACTGCGACCAATACTAACCTGGAAGCGGCAGATGAGATTGCTCGTCAATTGCGTCTACGTGATCTCGGCGGTTTGGTCGTCATCGATTTTATCGACATGATGAACAACCGTAACCAGCGCGCAGTAGAGAATCGTTTAAATGCAGCTGTCCAGGTGGATCGTGCACGCGTACAGATCGGTCGTATATCACGTTTTGGCCTGCTGGAAATGTCTCGACAGAGGTTGAAACCTTCTCTGGGTGAATCAACGCAGATCGTCTGTCCACGCTGTACCGGTCAGGGCACCATCCGTACTGTTGAATCACTGTCTTTATCGCTGGTACGCATCATCGAAGAAGAAGCACTAAAAACCGGCACCGCACGTGTTGATATCCAGGTACCTGTCGATGTCGCTACTTATATATTGAATGAAAAACGCCAGGCGATCGCTGATACCGAAAAACAGACTGGCGTGCATGTATTGATCGTGGCTAATCCGACACTGGAAACGCCGCAGTATAAAGTCGAGCGTGTTCGTAAGAGTGAGCATGATGAAAGTGATGAGACCGCCAGTTATCAACGTGCTGAAAAAGATGATCGCCATGATGTAGAGCTGACCAAGGAAAAACCGATCCAGCCGGAAAAAGCTGCTGTATCTTCGATTTCTCCAGGAAGACGTCCCACCGCAAAAAAACCTGTTGCTGAGAAAGAGAGCAGTACTGGTCTGTTAGGTAAAATTGTTTCTATCTTTACTGGTGATAAGGAAGAGGAGCCGGAAGAGAAAAAACCAGCGCCCAGACAAAGATCAGGACAAGGTCAAAATCAGCGCAGTGGGCAGAGTAGAAACCGTAGCAATAGAGGACGTGGACGCAGCCGTAACCGTAAACCGGATGCTAATCGGGCCAGCGGCCAGGGTGGCAAACAGGATAACCGGCAACAAAGTAAACAGTCAAAAGGTTCGTCTGAGAAGCCCCGTGATTCATCTGCAACGGCAAAAGATGGCAGTCAGTCGGGTGCTAAGTCAGGCAGCCAGTCAAGCCGTAACCGCCGTCGCCGTAGCAACCGCTCGAAAAGCGGTGAGTCGAAAGCTAGCGATGTAAAAAATACGGAATCAGGCAAACAAAAGACAGCTGATACAGCAGCGCCAGCAGCAAAACAGGCACCGGCAGCGAAAGAAAAACAGGCTTCTGCAGCAGCACCACAAGCGGCCAGTTCGCAAAAAGATGCCGGCCAGCAGAACAAGCCTGCAGCCAGCAGTAATGCTGATAAACCGGTTGTTGATAAACCAGCTGTTGACAAACCAGCTGTTGACAAACCCAGGGCCGAGAATAAGCCACAGGCAGCTCAGAGTGAAAAGTCTGCAACTAGCGGTGATGTAAAAAGCGCGGAAAAGCAGCCTTCTTCGAATGAAAACAGGCCTGCGACATCAG
>DAOVJH010000068.1 GCA_030673345.1 Pseudomonadota bacterium | reverse complement strand
GTTACAGCTTAAACAGAGAACGATGAACCACAGCCACAGGTTGATTTAGCATTGGGGTTATTCACCACGAAACGCGCACCTTCCAGACCTTCCAGGTAATCCACTTCTGAACCATTCAGGTATTGCATACTGCTGACATCGACCAGCATGGTGGCACCATTTTTCTCGATAACGGTATCATCATCGCTGACGTTTTCATCGAAAGCAAAACCATATTGAAAACCAGAACAGCCGCCACCATCAACAGATACACGCAGTTTCAGCTGCGGGTTACCCTCTTCTTCGACCAGCGCCTTCACTTTCGTTGCTGCTGAATCAGTAAAACCGACCGTTGCTCCCTCAATAACCTTCGGCTTGGGAGCAAAATTTATCTGTATATCCATCAAAATGACCTGTATGACTTAACTATAATATTAGATAATGCTAAATTAACCCAGTATTTTAGTCAAGTATTCACTTTGGTCTACAAATGACCAAACCGCCCCGATTTAATTCTGCGTAGCGGCCGTATCATCCAGATGATGGATATTAGCCGATGATTCTTCTTTCTGGTGCTCCAGCAGTTTCTTTTCGTTCTCGTTGTGAAGCATCTGACCATTGATCTCCGCGCCGCTGGCCATCTCCAGCAGATTGTATTCCACGTTACCCGAGATACGGGCTCTAGCAGAAAGTTCCAGCTTCTCAGTAGCAAAAACGTTACCGGTTACTTCACCGTTGATTACCGCATAAGCCACATGTACATCACCTTCGACACAGCCGCGGTCACTGATGACCAGCACTGAGCCTTCTGCACTGTCGGAAGTGGTCACATTACCTTTGATCTTGCCATCAAGATGCAGTCCACCTTCAAATTTAACATCACCTGTCACTTCGACACCCTGACCGATCAATGTATCGATCTTGGATGATTTAATCTTTTTATTACTACCAAACATATCAAGCTCCTCCGGCGGTCAAATCTGACCACGCAAACTGTTCATCTATGGATTTCATTTTCCCGGTACTAGGCTTCACCTTTACCCGAAGGTAATCCGGCAGGAAGGCCGCTGGCAAAGTCATAACACCTTCAAAATTCTGAAAATACTTAAATCCAAATTTCATCGGCTTTTTTGTAGCATTTGAGACATCCGTCAATTTTAATATAACAGGCTGTCCTTTCTTCACACCCTCGATACTGACATCTATCGTACCGCGTGCAAAACGGTCATTTCGTCCCCGCTGACTAACCATTATCTTGTAATTGTAGTCACCGGCTTCATTCCGCTTCAACTGAATCGTCTGTATAGCAATACTGCGGCTGCCCTGTTCTGGCGCCACGATACTCTTATAGAATGACAATTCCTTCTTA
This sequence comes from Pseudomonadota bacterium, assembly GCA_030673345.1. Lineage (GTDB taxonomy): Bacteria > Pseudomonadota > Gammaproteobacteria > SZUA-229 > SZUA-229. The sequence continues at coordinate 5,880 of DAOVJH010000068.1, read as the reverse complement.
AGTTCCAGTGCTTCGTTCTGCACCTTCGCCAATGTGTCCTTTAATTGCACAGAGGCATCATCATCAATTCGGCTGTTACGTTTAAGCATAGTCGCTTGTCGCGTACTTTCAACATTTTCGGCCTGTGCTTCTTCTAATTGTGACTGTAGCTGGCCGATATAGGCATCAGCGTCAGCGCTGTCAAAACCGGCTATGCTGCGGCCATACTCGAAAGATATCCAGACCATTAGCATGACCATACAGATTATGGCCACCAGGCCGGAAAGCCACAGATAGGGTCGCTGGATGGTAATTATGGAGCGTGTCGGCAATGCTTTCATGAAAATTGTCTCCGGTTCATGGTAATAATGCCACCTGATTGAGTCCCAGTGTCTCTTCAAGTTCAAACATTATGTTCATATTCTGTATGGCCTGCCCTGCTGCGCCTTTTACCAGATTGTCGATCACCGATGACACCACGATAGTCTCGCCGCCCTGAGGCCTGAACACCGATATACGGCAGGTATTGGCGCCCTTCACCGAACGCGTTTCCGGCATCACACCCTCTGGCAGTACATCGACAAAGGGTTCATCGGCATAACGGTCGACGTACAGCTGATGCAGGTCGCCAACAACCGGTCCCGCTTGTTTAGCATACAGCGTCGCTTCGATACCGCGGATCATCGGCACCAGGTGAGGTACGAAAGTTAATCCGACCTCATGTGCAGCCACCCCGGCTAATGTCTGTCTGATTTCAGGAAGATGCCGGTGGCCGTCAACCGCGTATGGTTTGAAATTTTCAGAAGATTCAGCTTGCAGCATCGCCACACTGGCTCCGCGTCCGGCACCGCTGACACCGGATTTTGCATCCGCGATCAAATACTGATCATCGATCAGGGCATTTTCGATCAGCGGCAAAAAACCGAGCGTGGTCGCTGTCGGATAACAGCCCGGATTAGCAACGACACGTGCTGATTTGATCGCTACACGATTAATTTCAGGCAAGCCGTATACAGCCTCTGCCAGCACATCGGTACAGGCATGATCCATGCCGTACCACTGCTTCCAGACCGCAGCATCCTGTAACCGGAAGTCGGCTGCAAGGTCGATCACACGTACGCCATTTTCGATCAGCTCCGGTACCATCTTCATCGCAGTGCCATTCGGTGTAGCAAAAAATACCACATCGCATTCGGACAGCGTACCAGCCGCAGGCTCGGTGAAGCAGACATCGGTAAACCCACGCAGATTCGGAAATAGATCAGCGACTTTTTTGCCTGATTCTGAGCGTGATGTCACATATTTCAGATCGACCTGCGGATGCGTAACCAGCAACCGCAATAGCTCAGCGCCGGTATAACCTGTACCGCCAACAACCCCTACCGCTAACATTTTTCACCTGTGATATTAATTTTTAATTTTGTTCTATTCATTGCTGATTGTTCATTGTTCGCTTTTCACTGTACTATGCCTGAACATTTTGATTATAGCGGTACTACAAATGTTATGGGTTAAAGCCTTCCATATTATTTTCATGGTGACCTGGTTCGCCGGCCTGTTCTATCTACCAAGACTCTTTGTCTATCACGCCGATGCAAAAGACGATGCCAGTAATCAGCGCTTCAAGATCATGGAGAGAAAGCTGTATTACGGTATCACCACGCCCGGTGCAATCATTACTATCCTTCTCGGATTCTGGTTAATCCACCTGATGGGTTACGGAATATTATCCCTCTTCTGGCTACAGGCTAAAATAGCCCTGGTCACCATACTGGTGTTCTATCACCTGTATTGCGGAAGATTAGTAAAGGATTTCAAAAACGATAATAACCGGCATAGCCACGTCTGGTACCGCTGGTTTAACGAGTTCCCGGTAATCATACTGATTGCCGTTATTTTACTGGTTGAGCTACAACCGTAAAACTGCCGATCTTTGCCCGTTAGTCAGCCAGCACCTTTAGAAATACTGACTGTCAGCTTCTTATGCGTATTGCTCGAGCTGGCTTAATGCCTGCTTGTATACCTTTCGTTTGAAAGCAACGATCTCATCTACAGGATCCCAGTAGTCAACCCAGCGCCAGCAATCAAATTCGGGCTTATCGCTGCAGCATAGGTCAAAATCACTTTCACAACCGGTCAGGCGCAGATAGAACCAGATCTGTTTCTGTCCTATACAGAGCGGTTTCGACCGTCGGCGTAATAGATGGTCTGGAATACGGTAACGCAACCAGTCATCCGTTTTACCGACGACCTCTACATGTACGGGCAATAATCCTGTTTCTTCCTGTAATTCACGGTACATGGCCTCTGTTGGCGACTCATCTCTGTCGATGCCTCCCTGAGGAAACTGCCAGTTATTTTGACCGGCTCGACGCGCCCAGAATACCTTACCATCGGAATTACTCAGGATGATGCCAACGTTTGCTCTAAAACCTTTAGAATCAATCACTTGGAATACCATCCGGGTATGCCTGATACCATACGTTACGGCATACCACTTAAATTTTCGTTACATTGATATTAACAGACCGTCAAAATAATAAAAGTTTAATCTTCGTAAATATTTTATTATTGTGCGAAAAATCAGTATTATCGCTAACCTTTCTAATCCACTCGATAAACTTTATAACAATGGCTTTAGCACTCTTCGATCTTGATAACACCTTACTGGCTGACGACAGCGATTTTCTCTGGGGCTGCTTTCTGGTCGACAACGGCCTGGTCGATAAAACAACATACGATGAGGCCAACCAGCGATTTTATGCAGAGTATAAAAAAGGCACGCTGGACATCTTTGAGTTTCTTGCCTTTTCACTCAAACCATTAACCCGGTTCTCGATGGAAAAACTGGCTGAACTGCATGATGAATTCATGAAAAAACATATAACGCCAGCGATGACTCAGAAAGGCATGGCACAGATACAGAAGCATCGTGATAAAGGGGATTTCACCCTTATCATCACTGCGACAAACAGTTTTGTTACCGGACCCATCGCCAAAGCTTTTCAGGTCGATGACCTGATTGCGACTGATCCAGAAATTATCGATGGCAGGTACACGGGAAAAGTAGCCGGCACGCCATGTTTTCAGGAGGGTAAGACAACGCGCCTTAAGCAGTGGTTAGAAAAAACCTCGCATGATCTTGAAAACAGCACTTTTTACAGTGATTCGCATAACGATCTTTCATTACTGGAGATCGTCACCACACCGATTGCGGTTGATCCGGATGATGAATTAAAAGCAACTGCGCTGGAAAGAAACTGGGAAATCCGAAGTTTTAGATAAGGACACCGGCACTTACGCTTAGTGAACACCCATCTGTTTAAGTTTTCGATAGATAGTGCGCTCACTGATTCCCAGTGCACCAGCCACCATTTTGCGATTACCATCGTATCGATCAAGCAGATCTCTTATGTGCTTTTCCTCGAGGCTTTTTAGGAATGTCGGTTCTTGCTGAGCACCACTCAAGCCGGCGGATAATACTGGTTCAGATGTGACATTACTCACCTGAGTAATGTTATCTGCTTCAAGATCATTGCAGTGCGGTAAATTATTTATCACATTTTTAATGACAGCAGCATCAATTTCACGGTTGCGGCTATGTGTTGCTGCAATAAAGAGGATATTACGTAATTCGCGCACATTGCCTGGGTATGGATAACGCTTCAAGCTCTCGAAGACATCTTCATTTCAAAAAATACGTCCGATTATTTCTCCTTCTCAGGGAACAGACAGGCCCGTTAACAGCCATTTATGGAATGGCCAAACAACCGTTCCTACCCGCTAAAAGGATCAAGAAAACAGCGCCAACAGCAACATCATTTCTGCAGTAAACCCGATCAGGAAACTGACGATTCTAAGTAGCGGTACAGCAAAGGTGAACAACAAAAAATGCGCCAGCCTTGCATAAAAATACGCCTGTACAGCCAGCGCTGTATTTTCCGTTGCCGCATTTTGCATCACCACCAGAATGACCAAAGGTGCAAATAGAACCAGGTTTTCTACCGCATTGATATGTGCTGACATCATACGATTTGCCCATGGCGATGCTGCTTCTGTATGGCCATAGGGATCCATTAACGCCGCAACCACACCGAGCTCCACTATTCGATTAATTATGTATGGCAGCCACATTAGAGACGTCATCAATATCGTCATCAGTAACCAGTAAACTTCCGTCGTTATTCCTTCCGTCATCAGTCCTTCAATCATCATTTTTCCTCTCGCTGTTAATTAAGTTATTTATTTACTACGGCTGTCTGATACGACTTCAGTAGATCCGGCTGCTCGATCGAACCGTGGTGATGCAATTGCCGCCATAAGCCATCTTGCTTGTGATAGATCCGCGATGTGCGTATAGCCAGTTCCAGTTGCTGTTGGGCAATTTCAAAATACCCACGCTCGCGGCCGACTGCACAAAAAAACTGCGCTGACTGATGGATGCTGTAATCATAAAACTCGACATAAACAGTCGCCTCTCCAGCGAACAGACGCTGATAGACTGCCGCTATCTCATCCCAGCCCCGGCGCACACCGCCAAGTGGATTCGACATAGACGCCTCCTCGGTCTGTAGCCAGTTAGCCGACACTTTCTGCAGGTCTCTGGCATTAAAAGCCTGATAGAAGTCCTGCAGAGCAGATTGCGGACTGCCCTTTTGAAACAGGTTTCGCTTACCCGTTATGGCTTCGTTATAAATCATTTGCCTACGCCCTATATGTTGTATATACAACTTATGTGTTAAAAAAAACCGTTATCTAAAAACAGAACTGATATTCACAGCTTGTCACCTGTTTTTCGAAGGTCACCAACCAGCTCGGCCATTTTGTTTTTGCCCAGATTATCAACCATTTTCTGGTAGAGCTCATCACCTTTACTATTTAACTGTTTCTGCAAAGCCTTTGCCTTAGTCGTCGGATATGCCAGAACTTCCCTGCCGTTTTTTTCCCTGGTCACTAGCTTCTTACCCTCAAGCACTGTCACGAACCGGGTCACCGTGGATTTCTCCAGTTTTAACGCTTGCGTTATCTGCGTCTGGGTCAGACCAGGCTGTTCCAGCAACAGACGCAGCAGGTACGCATGGGACGGAGACAAGCCAAATTCAGCAAAGGCTTCATCCCAGATAACATTCACCTTTCTGGCAAGTGCATTCACATTAAAATACAGGCAGCGTTCAAACATATGGTTCAGGGTAACACGCAATAATTGTATATACAACTATTGTAACCAAAAGAAACTTTCTGCCTTATGCGTCAAGCACACCATTTTTGCCCAGTACCGCGTGTACCTTACGGCTGATCTTGGCCATGCGCTGCACATCACCCAGACCAGGAGCCTCCCCCTGCTGCAAGCGGTCTTCCCAGTCCATCAATTCCAGATCGAGGAACTCCAGCAGTTTTAGAGAACAGCCTTTACATTCATCCGCGCACACATAACCCTGCGGCGTACCAAATGGCAGCGTTTCTCGTACCTGCTGAATTAATTGCTGCATCGCAGCCGGGGTTTTAGGTTTCACAATTATCTCGTGTTATCAATCTAGCCGATGGTATCGGCTTACACGATTAATGCTTTGATCTAGATCGGAAAACCTGCAGATTACTGCAGCGGTTGCAGCAGTTGCTGAAACGCATCCGGTGCCACATACTGCATCACTTCTTTCGAATTCTCATGCAGCACTATATCAAGGCCTTTCTCTGGATACAGAAAGTGTATGGCGCCAGCTGACTCGATACGATTATCCGGCGTGCCGAAACGTGCCAGTATCACCTCTTCATCAAGGTTTACTGCCGGTATAAAAGTTATCCCGATGATGACTTCCTCGAGAACCTGGGGCAGGTCATCAGGTGACAGGAAATATTTCTTTGCTTTACCGGTAGCCATGTACTCGAACCTCAGCGCATTTT
>DAOVJH010000092.1 GCA_030673345.1 Pseudomonadota bacterium | reverse complement strand
TGAGATGGCCATGAAAACAACACGACGTTGACGTCGTGTATCACTTCCAGTAAACGCGCTTTCTCCACTGTCTCCTCAGGATCCTGATGATAACCATGAAGAAAGACCAGCCACGGCTTCTTCAGCTGGTCTGCATCGATGTTATCGAACAGATCCGACTCACTGCCGCGCGGGAAAAAAGTGATACTTTTATAATCAGCTGATGCGAGACCGGTAATAATCCTGCCGTGGCCACCTGGTTTGGACGTATTTAGTTTTTGGTCTATCTTCTTTACAGGAATTTTTTTGGTTGATGTAGCTGGTGCACCTGGTATCTTTCTATTCGTTATATATACAAGCATATCTAAACTCCCTCAGTTACTTTTTTATTCAGAATCCAACGTTTAAAAATATTCGATCAGGCACAGACCAGCCATACAGCAAGAGGCATGGTAATTGCTGAAACTATCGAATAATGTGTGGCAGGTAAAACTGGAAAATTTGTTATTGTCCATTGCAGCAAATCAATTTACTTACAGCTGTTAGTAAAATATTGATCAGTAATGAAAATATTCTGGAAAAATACAACCCTTTTTTTAATCATTTCCATAGCGACACTCTCCCTGATTTCCCTGTGCGATTAGATAAGCCCCAGTACTGTACACCCATGCAAATGTAGAAAGCAAATTAGCTTTTTATGATTTACTTATTCTGTTTCTAATAAAAATATTATGTATTTTGCCAACTTGATGGAAATTCGATAAACACCGTACCATAATAAACATTTACGTCCTTCAAAAGGTGCATTTATGGAAGACAAAGAAGAAGTTATTTTTGCCAGTGCTGCATTCGATGTTTCATCAGATAACTACGAAGACTTCGATCACGAGATCAACCCTGAAAAATTTGGCGAGCAACTCGTTCAGACTAACACCCTGAAGGGCAGTCGCCGCGAATTTCAGCTATACGCCAACGATTATCTTTTGCTTAATTTCATGGAGAAAAAAAGAGCAAAAGTAAAAAAATTTCATGTGAACCTTTCCTGGTTGAGCTCAGAACCAGAACACAATAAAGTCATCATCTGGAAGTGGTTATACTGGGCTTTAGCCGCTGGTGTTCTTGCCGGCTTAAGTATTTATCTCGGTACATCAGAAACAATTAATTCCGTGTACAGCATGGTGGCCGGAAGCATCACAGTAACTGCAGCGCTGATCCTCTCTCTGATCTTTGTTTACCTGATGCGTGATGAATATATATTCACAAGTCACTATGGTGGTGCCAGGTTATTTTTGATCGAAAACAAAAAACCTTCTCAACAGGCATTCGATAGATACTTCATCACGCTGCAGCAATCGATTGATAAAACACAGGCAAATATACCTGTATCAGACAGGCTTCTGGGTGAACTCAAGATGTGCCGACGCCTCAGAGATGAAAACATCATCAGTGATGAGACCTACACTATCGCAAGAACAGCCATCTTCAAACACGAGCAGTATAAATCCTGATTACTCAATGTTTACTGCCGCCATCGGAGTCTTATTTTCCTCTCAACTCTACCTGGAAGAGCTAATAGTTCCTGATGGATTCAGAATAGAATTATTCGCCAGCGATGTCACTGATGCACGGCAATTAGCCCTGGGCGATGATGGAACCATCTTCGTCGGCACGCGTAAACAGGGCGATGTCTACGCACTGGTCGATACAGATAAAGATGGCAAGGCCGACAAACAGTTCCTGATCGATAAAGACCTGAACATGCCGAGCGGTGTTGCATACAGGGACGGCAGCCTCTATGTTGCCGCGGTCAACCGGGTACTGCGTTATGACAATATCGAGAAACAATTAAGCAAGCCGCCAGATCCGATAGTTATAATCGACGATTTACCCGATGATGCCCACCACGGCTGGAAGGCAATCGAGTTCTCTGCCAGTGGAACCCTGTACGTTCCTATCGGCGTACCCTGCAATATCTGTATAAGTGAAGATGACCGTCATGGCACCATCATAGAGCTAAGTATTAAAACCGGTAAATATAAAACGTTTGCGACAGGTATACGAAATAGCGTCGGACTAGCTTTTCATCCCAGTGATAAAACATTATGGTTTAGCGATAATGGTCGTGACTGGTTAGGCGATGATTCACCACCGGATGAGATCAATCACGCACATACTGCGGGACTAAACTTTGGTTTTCCTTATCTGCATGGCAAGGATACGCTTGACCCAGAATACGGAGAACAGGCAGCGATAGACGATTACACATTACCAGCCTATGAACTAGGAGCGCATGTCGCACCGCTTGGCCTGGCCTTTTATGATGCCGGAGAGTTTCCCGCAAAATACCAGAACGGTCTGTTTATCGCTGAACACGGTTCCTGGAACCGCAGTGATAAAACCGGTTACCGCGTAATACATGCCCAACTGGAAGGCAATAAAGTCATTAAGACCGAGCCCTTTGTAACAGGCTGGTTAAACCAGGAAGAAGATTCTGCATGGGGCAGACCGGTCGACATACTACCGCTACCCGATGGTTCAATGCTGATATCTGATGATTATGCCGATGCTATCTACCGTGTCACTTATCAGAAAAAATAATCTTCACTCATCTCGAGCACGATCGTTTTAATCCTTTTCATCAGTGTCCGTCGTAGCCACGAACGGGAACCAGAACGGCTTGCTCATCACGCAGAAGATCCAGGAAAATGATGCATAGATTAAACCACCAATAGCAACAAAATTAAATATTGAATCAGCTGCTTCTAATTCACCGAGACTGCCATATTCACCTGAAATATTTAAGCCAAATGCTACAACGAACACGAGCAGCCCTATAAAAATATTTATTCTCAACAGGCGGCGGCGAAGCAACGCTCTATCCATCGAAAGCAATTCCATAACAAACTCCAAAATATATAAGTAGAGTCTAATTTAATGAAATATTAATTTTCCTGCGTTGATGCACATCAAAAGACGTGAGTATAGAATATTCAATGCGTTAGAAATCGATAGGCAGATAAAAGAAGACAAAACGTCCTTCTTCTATATCTATTTTCAAGCTGGCCCCGTGGTAGAGCGCATAATCGATGTAACCAGGGATAGCACTATTAACATGGCATTCACTGGCATGCTGCGGTGATTCAAAATCACGGTCGCGGTCATACCATGCCAACAACATGTTTTCACCGATGAGATCTTCGGCATGCTCGTTCGCAAACTGCATCGCCTGCAGATAATCAGCCATAACAGGTTCTGGCGATAACTCGACGATGGTGACGCCGGTGTAATCCGGCTGTTGCGGCATATTACATTTTGATTCAATAGTCATGAGCTTAGGATCAATCGATAAAATCAGACATAAATGAATCCCTCATCGCAAAGCTCTGTCGGGATGACAGTTAAGCTTTGCTGTAGATCTCTGAACCTGCCTTTTTAAACTCTTCTGACTTGGCTTTCATACCTTCATCGAGAGCCACTTCAACTTTATCAAAGCCATTCTCAGCCGCATACTCACGAACGTCCTGCGAAATTTTCATCGAACAGAATTTCGGCCCGCACATCGAACAGAAATGAGCGACTTTATGCGCATCTTTCGGCATGGTTTCATCGTGGTATTCACGCGCACGGTCAGGATCGAGTGCGAGGCGAAACTGGTCTTCCCAGCGGAATTCGAAACGTGCTTTTGACATGGCATTGTCGCGAATCTGCGCACCGGGGTGTCCCTTGGCAAGGTCAGCAGCGTGGGCGGAAATCTTATAGGTAATGATGCCGACACGGACGTCTTCTTTATTGGGCAGACCTAAATGTTCTTTGGGTGTGACGTAACACAGCATGGCACAGCCATACCAGCCGATCTGGGCTGCACCGATACCTGAAGTTATGTGGTCATAACCGGGAGCGATGTCTGTGGTTAGCGGGCCTAGTGTGTAGAACGGTGCTTCCATACAGTCTTCAAGTTCTTTATCCATATTCTCTTTGATCATCTGCATGGGGACGTGGCCGGGGCCTTCTATCATCACCTGCACATCGTGCTGCCATGCGATCTTTGTCAGTTCGCCCAGCGTTTCCAGCTCGCCGAACTGCGCTTCATCATTGGCATCCGCCAGTGAACCCGGGCGCAGGCCATCACCTAATGAGAATGACACGTCGTAGGCTTTCATGATCTCACAGATCTCTTCAAAGTGGGTGTAGAGGAAACTTTCCTCATGATGCGCCAGGCACCACTTGGCCATAATTGAACCGCCGCGTGAAACGATGCCGGTGACACGTTTCGCCGTCATCGGCACATATTTAAGACGCACGCCTGCATGGATAGTGAAATAATCTACGCCCTGCTCAGCCTGCTCGATCAAGGTATCTTTAAATACTTCCCATGTCAGATCTTCGGCTACGCCGTTAACTTTTTCCAGCGCCTGATAGATCGGCACAGTACCGATTGGAACGGGAGAGTTACGCAAGATCCATTCACGGGTCTCGTGGATATTTTTACCGGTGGACAGATCCATGATGGTGTCAGAACCCCAGCGGATACCCCACACCATTTTTTCAACTTCTTCAGTAATCGATGATGTGATAGCAGAGTTACCGAGGTTACCATTGATCTTGACCAGGAAATTACGGCCGATAATCATCGGCTCTACTTCTGGGTGATTAATATTGGCTGGAATGATGGCACGCCCGCTGGCAACTTCTTCACGGACGAATTCAGGCGTAATCTCATTAGGCAGGTTGGCACCGAACGATTGACCCGGGTGCTGCATCAATACCTTTTTATATTCAGGATCTTTGCGCAATTCCTGCAACTTCATGCTTTCACGGATCGCGATATATTCCATCTCAGGGGTGATGATGCCCTGCTTCGCGTAATGCATCTGCGAAACATTTTTACCTTTCATAGCGCGGCGCGGTGTACGGATGTGTTCAAAACGCAGATCGGCCAGTGCCGGATCACTCTGGCGCTGCTGGCCAAAATCAGAAGTCGGACCATCGAGCATCTCGGTATCCTGCCTTTCTTCGATCCAGTTACTGCGCACGTCCGCCAGCCCTTTTAGCAGGTCGATCTGCACCTCTGGGTCGGTATACGGGCCGGATGTATCATAGACAGGAATCGGCGGATTTGGCTCGGCACCAAAGCTGGAAGCCGTGTCTTCCAGATATATCTCTCGCATCGGCACCTGGATATCCGGGCGCGAGCCTTCAACATATATCTTTTTTGAACCATCCAGTGGTCTGGTTGAATCAGAAGACAGCTGGGCTGCGCGATCAAGAAACTCTTGCGGGATAGCACTCATGTGATTGACACTCTTAAATATTGATCAGTACGAAAAAAATAAGACTCCCATGATACCTGATTCTGCAAGCCAATAAAGGCACAACGACCATGCCATTAGCCAAATTTACACAATAAACCCCATTAACCACGGGGTTCATATGGAATTACAACAATAAATCAGCACTCTACACCTACCCTGAAACGCGCTCTCGGGGTAGAATGCGCTCTTTGTAATCGATTAAGAATGAAGGCGATTTATGGACTTCGAAAAAGCTCGTTTTAATATGGTTGAACAACAGGTACGTCCCTGGGACGTACTCGACTCACGTGTACTGGCCGTTATCAGTGAAGTTCCCCGTGAGCAATTTGCCCCGGATGAATATAAAAATCTGGCTTATGTCGATACTCGCATCCCTTTAGGCAATTATGAAGATCAACCATGCAATATGGCTAATCCAAACCTCGATGGTCGCATCCTTCAGGAACTCGATATACAGGATGAAGACCTGATACTGGAGATTGGTACCGGTAGCGGTTACCTCACAGCCTGCCTGGCAAAACTGGGCCGCCATGTCGACAGCGTTGACATCAATGAAGACCTGACCGCGATGGCAGAGAAAAACCTGCAGGCACTGGGCATCAATAACATCAAACTTTCTACCGGAGACGCCTCGAAGACCTGGGAGCAGAAGCGAAATTACGATGTTATCGCTATCACAGCAGCGATGAAATCCATCCCCGAAAGTTACAAAAAACTGCTGAAGCCCGGTGGCAGACTGTTTGTCGTGACTGGCGATGCACCGGCCATGACGGCCTACCGTGTTACCCGCACTGATAAAGACAAGTGGACGACTGAAGAACTGTTCGAAACCTCTATCGAACCGATGATTCAGCCAGTCAAACAAAAATTCGAATTCTAGAACATCTATGCTGGAACTTAGTGCGCGAGAATTAAAGGCGCATCTC
>DAOVJH010000063.1 GCA_030673345.1 Pseudomonadota bacterium | reverse complement strand
CAGCCATGTTATGACGATCGAACCGTGGCGCTCTCTTATGGCAGCCGCTGTATCTTCGACAGCATGGGTCTGTGGTCTTCGCTTGCACCATTTGCTGAAGCTATCGATACTATCCATATCTCCGACCGCGGGCACTTTGGTGTCAGTCGTTTAACAAAAGAGCAGGAAGGTGTAGAGGCGCTGGGTTATGTACTCGAGAACCGAAGCATCGGCCAGCAGTTATATGCCGTCATCGAAGAGAGTCCGAATATCCGTATGTTCTGTCCTGCTGAAGTAACGGTTCTGCAGCAGGATGTTGAAAAAGGCGAGGTATCTGTCCAGATTCAACTCGGTGGTAAACCGCAGGTGTTAACAGGGGCGTTGCTGGTCGCTGCTGACGGTAATAATTCACAGGTGATGCGCTTGCTGAATATCGGCAGCAGCCGAAAAAACTATCATCAGTCGGCATTGATCACAAATGTAACGCCGGGTAAAAAACACGATAACGTGGCCTATGAACGTTTCACCGAAAGCGGTCCGCTGGCTTTTTTGCCGATGACGCAGAACCGTTGCTCAGTGGTGTGGACATTGAGTCCAGAGCAGGCGGATTACCTGCATGCGCTGGATGAGGCCGGTTTCCTGGAGCAGCTGCAGCAGCGTTTCGGTTTTCGTCTGGGTCAGCTGCAGAAGATTGGCAAGCGTCAGATCTATCCCCTGTTCCTGCAGTCAGCAACACAGATGGTGCATGGTCGCGTAGCAATCATCGGTAACGCGGCACACAGCGTACACCCGGTTGCGGGGCAGGGTTTCAACCTGGCATTGAGAGATGTTGCCCTGTTGTCCGAGTTGATCGTCGATAATAGACGCGCGGCCGAAGATATCGGTTCCTCGTCGATGTTGCAGCAATATGCGGCCCTGCGTGAAGAAGACATCAAGCGTGTCTACCGTTTTACGGATATCCTGGTAAAAACCTTTTCTAATTCTATCCCGCCGCTTGCCCATATGCGTTCACTGGGTCTGCTAATGGTGGATGTGTTGCCTGATGTTAAACACCAACTGGCGATGCAGAGCATGGGACTCAGTACCGGACGGGGCGAACGTTTATCCCGATTAAATAGAGGTTTACCGCTGTGACACAGCATCAGGCTCAGCGTGACTTTGACATCGTAATCGTTGGCGGCGGCATCGTCGGTTTAAGTTTTGCCTGTGAACTGGCGGCGTCTGATTTTACTGTGGCGGTTGTCGAGCGTAACGAACTAAAAGCTGTCGGTGAAGAACCGGATTGTAGAGTGTCAGCCATTAACCGTTTTGCATTGCAGCGCTTTAAGCAAAGCGGGAAGCAGACGAAGGTCTGGCAATCGGCTTTAGCGAAGCGTGCCTGTGTGTTCGATAAGATGTTCGTCTGGGATCAGACCGGTGCCGGGCAGATCCAGTTTGACAGTGTTGAGCTGGGCGTAGCTGAATTAGGCGTCATCATCGAAAATAATGTATTGCAGCACATGTTGCTCGAAACGGTGAAAGCGGCAGACAATATATCGTATCTATGCCCTGAGGAGATCGTCGAACTGGCCTACCCGCAAACCACGGATGAATCTGCTGTCAGTGTTATCACATTGTCGTCTGGTGAACAGCTGTCAGCTAAGCTGCTGGTAGGTGCTGACGGGGCGAATTCAAAAGTGCGGGAGATCGCATCGATCCAGCGCACGCAGCAGTCGTATCAACAACAGGGCCTGGTGTGTAACGTAGCGACTAGCGAAGGCCATCAGCATACGGCATGGCAATGTTTTATGCCGACGGGGCCATTGGCGTTTCTGCCTTTATATAATGGTTATAGTTCGATCGTGTGGTCGTTAGACGAGGGTTTGGCGCAAGACTATCTGGCACTCGATGATGACGCGTTCAAGCATGTGTTGGCGCAGCAAAGTGAGTTTAAGCTGGGTGAGATTACCGATGTCAGCCAGCGTTTTTTGTTTCCGCTGGCACACGGACATGCGACAGATTACGTAAAGCCGGGGCTGGCGCTCATCGGCGACGCCGCGCATAGTATCCATCCGCTGGCAGGACAGGGCGCCAATCTCGGTATCGCTGATGCAGTGGCACTGGCCGATGTTATCTCTAGCGCTAAAAAAGCCGGCCGGCAATGGAATGCTCTGCACACCTTATCGAAGTACCAGCGCCAGCGAAAAGGTGCGAACAAGGTAATGGAGATGTCGATGACCGGGTTTAAAGAACTGTTCGGTCAGGAAAATACGCTGATAGCTGAAATGCGCAATGCCGGCCTGATGATAGTGGATCATCTGCCGGGCTTGAAGTATCGAATAATCAAGCAGGCCCTGGGTGTGTAAAGCCCGGTCTTACCTGAGCTGAGACGCATTTTTCAATAAATAAGATAACACTGTTTTTTATCAGGACTCTAGGCCGGTAAAACATGTAAAATCTGCGCGTTGTAATTCATCACCATACAAAACTATGAGTAATAAAACCGTACTTTTTGACAAACATGTGGAATATAAGGGCAAAATCGTCGATTTTGCCGGCTGGCAGATGCCGGTCAATTATGGTTCGCAGATCGATGAGCATCACCAGGTGCGTAAAGATGCCGGCATGTTTGATGTCTCTCACATGGTCATCGTCGACCTGCGCTCAGGGGATATCAAAGGATTGCTGCAGAAGCTGCTGGCCAATGATGTTGCAAAACTGACCGAGAGCGGTAAAGCTTTATATAGCTGCATGCTCAATCCCAACGGTGGCGTCATCGATGACCTGATCGTGTATTACATGTCAGATAGCTGGTATCGTGTCGTGGTTAACGCCGGCACCGCTGAAAAAGATCTCGCCTGGATCAATGAACATGCAGCGGCATTTGATGTCAGCGTTAAGGCGCGTGACGATCTGGCCATGATTGCTGTGCAGGGGCCGAAGGCACGTGAGAAATCATTTGCGGTGTTACCGGTCGATGTGGTCGAAGCCGCGACGCCGCTAAAACGATTTTTTGGTGCGGATTGCGGTGACTGGTTTGTCGGCCGCACGGGTTACACGGGTGAAGATGGTTTTGAGATCATGGTGCCATCATCAGAAGCGCCTGCGCTATGGGATGAGCTGGCGGGTGCCGGCATTAAACCTTGTGGCCTGGGTGCACGCGACACGCTAAGGCTGGAAGCCGGCATGAATCTATACGGCAGTGATATGACCGAAGAGACCTCGCCGCTGGTTTCGGGCCTGGGCTGGACCATCGCATGGCAGCCAGAAGACAGAGACTTCATCGGCCGCAGTGTACTGGAAGCAGAAAAAGCGGAAGGCATAAAACAGAAAATCGTTGGCCTGATACTGGAAGAGCGCGGCGTCTTGCGCGGTCATCAGAAAGTGATCGTCGCCCAGGAAGATCTACCGCCGGGTGGTGCGCAGCTGGAAGGTGAGATAACCAGTGGTACGTTTTCACCTAGTCTGCAAAAATCGATCGCGCTGGCACGAGTGCCCGTCGAAATCGGTGATTCTTGTGTGGTTGAAATCCGCGGCAAATTATTGAGAGCTGCGGTGGTGAAGCCGGTTTTTGTACGTGATGGTCAGGCGGTATAACGGCAGTTAGCCGGTAATGAGAACTGAGGGTATAATACGCGCCTCAGCGATGTTGAATAAAAGAATTATAAAATAGGTCCCTCGGAGAAAGAAATGAGTGAAGTCCCTTCTGAATTAAAATATACAAAATCACACGAATGGCTACGTATCGAAGATGATGGCCTGATAACCATCGGCATCAGCGATCATGCACAGGCATTGCTCGGTGATCTGGTGTTCGTTGAATTGCCTGAAGCCGGCACAGAGTTTGTCGCTGGTGATGAATGCTGCGTCGTTGAATCGGTTAAAGCTGCATCCGATGTTTATATGCCGATCAGCGGTGAGATCGTAGAGATTAATGAAGCGCTGGCAGATGAACCTGAGATTATAAACAGTTCGCCTTACGATAATGGCTGGTTATTCAAAATGAGAGCATCAGCAGAAGAACTTGATGATCTGATGGACGCTGATGCTTACCAGGCAGAGATAGACGAATAGTACAGAAAGTTAATAGTTGCAGGTTAAAAGCCAAAGTCTGTTCTATTCGTGGCAGCGGCTTATAAAATACCGTGCAACTCCCCGTTTCCATCTTAACCCGTTTTTAATATGCCTTTTATCCCCCATACCGATCAGGAAATAACGCAGATGTTAGACAGCATCGGTGTTGATTCCATCGATGACCTGTTTGATGAAATCCCTGCACATCTGCGTGCCGGTGTCCTGGAAGCTGTGCCGCATGGCATGAACGAGATGGATATCTCACGGCTGATGCGTGAACGTGCAAGCCAGAACTCGACGGCGCTGTGTTTTTTAGGTGCGGGTGCTTATGAGCATCATATACCTTCAGCAGTCTGGGAGATTACCACGCGTGGTGAATTTTACAGTGCTTACACGCCTTATCAGGCGGAGGCGTCTCAGGGTACGCTGCAGTTAACCTACGAATACCAGAGCATGATGACAGCGCTGACGGCGATGGATGTGTCTAACGCTTCGATGTATGACGGTGCCTCATCACTGGCAGAAGCCATTTTGATGGCGGTGCGTGCTAATCGTAAATCAAAATCACGAAAGATCCTGATACCGACAACGGTCAATCCTGTTTATCGCAAGACCGCCCATACCATCGTCAAAGGGCAACAGATCGAGCTGGTCGATGTGCCTTATGATCACGCGGCGGGAACGGTAACGCTGGAACAGGTCAAGCAGATTCAGGCGCAGGAAGGTGGTGATATCACGGCGCTGGTACTGCAGCAGCCCAACTTTTTCGGTTGCCTCGAAGATGTCGACGCCATTACTGACTGGGCACATGAAAATAATATTTTAGTGATCGCGGTGATCAATCCATTGACCATGGCGGTATTGAATCCGCCTGGAAACTGGGGTGTGGCAGATACTAATCCGGGTGCTGACATCGCCTGTGGTGACGGCCAGCCGCTGGGTGCGCCGATGTCTGCGGGCGGCCCGTATTATGGTCTGCTCTGCTGTAAACAGGCGCTGGTACGGCAGATGCCGGGACGCATAGTCGGTCGTACGGTCGACCTCGATGATAAAGAAGGGTTCGTGTTGACCCTGCAGGCACGCGAACAGCATATCCGCCGTTCGAAAGCGACATCGAATATCTGTACCAACCAGGGCCTGGTGGTAACAGCATCTACTATCTACATGGCGATACAGGGTGCGCAGGGGCTTGAAAATACAGCCGCCGCCTGTTTTGCAAATAATAATAAACTGGTCGAAAAGCTCACGGCGATCGATGGTGTGAAAAAAGTTTTTGCTGGGTCACATTTTCATGAGACCGTTTTACAGCTGGACAAGTCCTCAGGCAGGCCTGCTTCTGAAGTCCTCGCTGCATTGATGGATAAAGGTGTTCTTGGCGGTTTTGATCTGTCTCTCGATTATCCAGAATTAGGCAGTGCGATACTGGTCTGTGCCACAGAGATGCGCAATGACGATGATATCGAAATCTATGCTAAAGCGCTGCAGGAAGTGTTGAATATGTCTGCTGCGACGGCCGCACAACTGGCGGAGAGTGCGTGATGCTGATATTTGAACATTCATCCAAAGGCCGTCGAGGTGCACCGCAGTCTCCGGCAGAAAAAGCGTCCGTGACATCGATTCCAGAAAACCTGTTACGTAAAGACAGTGCTGCACTGCCCGAAGTTTCTGAGCTGCAGGCGGTGAGACATTACACGCGTCTGTCACAGAAAAACTTTTCTATCGATACCGAGTTTTATCCGCTGGGTTCCTGCACCATGAAGTATAACCCGCGTGCCTGTAACTCACTGGCGATGCTGCCCGGTTTTTTAAATGCACATCCGTTGACCCCCGATGCACAGAATCAGGGTTTCCTTGCCTGTATGCATGAGCTGCAGTCGATGCTGTGCGAGGCTACCGGTATGAGTGCTTTCTCACTGGCGCCGATGGCCGGTGCGCAAGGCGAATTTGCCGGTGTGGCGATGATCGATGCATACCATAAATCTCGCGGTGACGATGCGCGTAAGGAAATACTGGTGCCTGATGCTGCGCACGGCACCAATCCCGCCACAGCGGTGATGTGCGGGTTTGCGGTTAAAGAGATACCGACACTGGATAATGGGGATGTTGACCTGGAAGCGTTGAAGCAGGCGGTAGGCCCTCAGACGGCAGGTCTGATGTTGACCAACCCGTCGACGCTGGGTGTGTTCGAGCGCAACATCGAGGCCATCGCGAAAGTGGTGCATGAGGCCGGCGGACTGCTGTATTACGATGGTGCGAATCTGAATGCCATCCTGGGCAAGATTCGACCCGGTGATATGGGTTTTGATGTTATCCACTCGAACCTGCATAAAACATTTTCTACACCGCATGGCGGTGGTGGGCCGGGATCGGGTGCGGTCGGTGTTGCCGAGCGTCTGATCCCATTCCTGCCCTTGCCGACGGTGACCAGAGACAATGAGCAATACCGATATCTGACAGCAGAAGATTGTCCGCAGTCTATCGGCCGCCTGTCAGCCTTTATGGGTAACCCTGGCGTGTTATTGCGTGCTTATATCTATATGCGCTTCCTCGGTCGGGAAGGCATGGTGCGCGTTGCTGAGTTCGCAACCTTGAATGCGAACTACATGATGGCTGAAGCAAAACGGCGTGGTTTCACTTTAGCTATAGATGGTCGTCGTGCCAGCCATGAATTTATCATCACGCTGAAAAATGAAGCACGTGAGCATCATGTTTCGGCGATGGATTTTGCTAAACGCCTGCTGGATCTAGGTTATCACGCACCGACTACATATTTCCCCTTGCTGGTACCTGAGTGTCTGTTGATCGAACCGACAGAGTCAGAGGCAAAAGAAGCGCTGGATGGGTTTATGGATGCGTTGGAGCAGATAAAACAGGAAGCTGAAAGTAACCCGGAAATTCTGCATGCAGCGCCGCAAACACTGCCGGTAAAACGTCTCGATGAAGTCAGGGCAGCGAAACAGCTGGATCTGGCTTTTAAAGCGGAGCTTTAAAAGCAATGAAAAATGAATAATGAAAAGTGAAAAATGGTAAAACCAGTGAAACTACCGGGCATTGTCATTTCGAACGAATGTGAGAAATATTGAAGCCTTTATAAGATTTCTCCCTCTGGTCGAAATGACAGGCTTTATAAAAAAGCGCTTTTCATTTTTCATTTTTCACTTTTCATTATTCATTTTTCATTGCCGCATCAGCGGCCAATAGCTATGCTTTCTCTACCCGGTTGCGGCCATATTCTTTCGCCATATAGAGCGCTTTATCTACTCGTTCGAGCAGGCTCTCTACATCATCTTCCTCCTGGTTAAACTCGGAGACACCAAAACTGCTGGTTATATGGCCCACGGTT
>DAOVJH010000174.1 GCA_030673345.1 Pseudomonadota bacterium | reverse complement strand
TGAGAAAAGCAGGTGCCTTTTTTATCCGCCGCAGCTTCAAGGGTAATGAGCTCTATTCAACCGTCATGTTTGAATACCTCGCCTCACAGCTATCCGAAGGTATGCCCGTAGAATATTTTGTCGAAGGCGGACGCAGCCGAACCGGCCGATTACTGCAGCCGAAACCCGGCATGCTGGCGATGACGATCCGCGCCTACCTGAAATATCAGCAGCGACCCATCGCCTTCGTTCCTGTCTACATCGGTTATGAGAAGATGATCGAGAGCAAATCATACCTTGCCGAGCTCAAAGGCGATGATAAGAAGTCCGAAACATTTTTTAACTCGATCCGCTCCATCCTGAACATCCGCGGTTTTTATGGCCGCGTTACCACGAACTTCGGCCAGCCGGTATTCTTAAACAAGGTTCTGGACGAGCATAGCTCAGACTGGAAAGGTAACCGTTACGATGATCGGCAGCGGCCGGAGTGGTTGAGGCCCGCGGTCACACAAGTTTCGCAGCTAATCATGCAGCGCATCAATGAGAGCTGCGCGGTAAACGCAGTGAACCTGATCGCTACCGCACTGCTCGCCGCACCTAACCAGTCCATGGATGAAGGCGAGCTGGTGCGCACACTGACCTTCTACGGCGACCTGATCAAACACCTGAATTACTCAGAGCATATAACACTGACCCAGTACGAAGCCGCCAGCCAGGTACACCATGCGGAGGCACTGGGGCTAGTAAAGCGGCGCAAACATGAGATGGGCGACTTCATCTATCTGGATAAAGCCCATGCCATCATGCTCACCTACTATCGCAACAATATACTGCACCTGCTGGCACTGCCTTCTCTCATTGCCTGTTGCTTCAACAATTCTGCCACCATCAACCGTGAATCGATTCAACGTTATATCAGGATCACCTACCCGTTTCTGAAAACAGAATTTTTCCTGTCCTGGTCACCCGCAGAAGTAGAACAGATAACCGACAGCATACTGGAGCGCCTGAGCGACGCAGACCTGATCATCCGGCATGAACATGCTGACAGTTTTAGTCGGCAGGCGATCAGCACCGAGCAACATGCACAGCTCGCCACCCTGGCGCAGGTCGTCTCACCTGTACTAGAGCTCTACTACATGATATTCGCCCTGCTTGCCGATTACGGCTCTGACACATTATCGCGTGAACGGCTTGAAGAGCTCTGTTATTTAATGGCACAGCGGCTCTCACTGATGTACGAGATTAATTCGCCTGACTTCTTTGATAAAAAGTTGATCGCGAATTTCATAAACTCGTTGATCGACCTGGGTTATGTTTCTGTTAACGACTCAAAGAATTTGGAGCTGAGTGATTATGCGTTGAATGAAGGCCGATATACACGCCGCTTGTTAGATAAAAACATGCAGTACAATATATTGCAGATGTTACGCACATCGGCCACCAAAAAATGAAAAACAAACAAAAATACATCGATTATATAAAAACTTACTATAAGGAAAAACGCTGGCAGAGCAGGGCAATAATCAGCACGCTGATCCTTATCTTCATTCTCGGCCTTGCCCGGCTGCTATTGCCATCGACCATTATCTACAGCGCAACTTCCTGGTTAGAAAAGCAAGGCATCGAATCGACTATCGAAAGAATCGATATAGATATTATCGATGGCACGATCTCACTGGTAAACGCAAAAGGCCATAAAAACGGTGAGCCTCTATTCAACATCGGCCTGATAGATATCTATTGGCACTGGACCCCGCTATCAGAAAAAACCATCGTCGTCACAAAGATCGGCCTGGACCAGCTCAGCGTAAATATCGAGCAATATACCGATGAGATGGTTATCGGTGGGTTGAAAATCCCGTTGGGGAAAACGCCTGCCAGCGATGCTGAAAAAACGGAGGCAGGCACAGACGAACAAGTAACCTCTTGGGCCGCTTCACTGGGTGAAGTCATCTTTACAAACCTGAACATCTGTTACCTGCAACATACCTTGCCGCATCAACAGTCCAACATTGACTCTCTGTTCATCGATTATTGTGTCGACCTGAAAAAAATGTCATGGTCCGGCACCATCAGTTATGCGACCGACAGCAAACTTCTAAACCCCGATGATATCCCACTATCATCCACTGGTGACTTTTCGCTCGATGGGCTTATCGTTACAGACAACAAGTTAGGCAGGAATTTACTGGTCTCGAAGTCAAACGCTTTAACCGGGGTGACCATCTCCGGGACACACGACGTAAATATAGACCGGCTGGACATGAATGACCTTTCGCTATTGCAGCGTAATGAAAAAAGACACAGTGATTCGATACGCTTTTCAGAATTAACAATCGACGACATAAAGCTGTCAAACCAGAACTCGCTTACCATAAAGAGCATAAGCATGCGCAAACCCGGCGTGTACTTTTTAAAGAAAAATCAGACTGACTGGGAATACCAGGAATGGCTGCCTCGGTCTTCTGCCTCAGCCGTTGACAAAGCAGAAGTCGAAAAAGAACTCGGCAAGCAAAAACCAGAATCATCATTCGAGATCACTTTAAACAATATAAAAATTGATGACGCCGACTTATGTTATCAGGACAATACCCCGTCCCTCTATTATTGCTTAACCTTTGCCAACTTCGGCTGGAACGGCCTCATAAAATACGACACCCTCCCTTCAGACGGCAACGGCTTAAACCTACTGGTAAAGGGTGACCTGAAATTATCACAGCAAAACCTTCATAACCAGAACATTGATCGCAGCCTGGTTGGTATCGATGCGATCACCTTATCAGAACTAAAAATATCTGGCGCCGAAGACATTTCACTAAAAAAGTTTAAAGTAGAAAAACTCACCGCTTTACAACGCGGTAAAAATAAAAATGATGCTACCGCAGCATTTGATGCTCTCGACATCAATGATATTAAATACACACCTAATAAGATCGACATAAACACTATCAAGCTGACAGGTCTGTCTAATACGGTTTCAATAAACAAAGACGGTAGCTGGGAGCATGACAAATGGCTGAAGCATAATAAAGCTGACAAGGCTGCTACAAAAACAGAAACCAGGCCTGAACCGACAGATAAAGAACCGCTTGTTATCTCTTTAAACAGCGTGAACATTATCTCAGATAAAAAATTATCATTTACCGATAACAGCACACAGCCAGCGATGAAAGTCGGCCTGCAAAAATTTTCTTTTAATATTAATAAACTTTATTCATTAAAACCAAAGTCAAACAGCCCATTTAATTTTTCTGCAAAAACATTCCGCCACGGCACTATCGACATCAAAGGCACGGTCAAACCGTTTAGCGATAAACTCTCCCTTGATGCCAACGGCGACCTCAAAGGCTTCGACCTCAGGGTAGCGACACCAGCCACTAAAAAAGCCATCGGCCATATTATAAAAAGTGGCCAACTCGACGCAAAACTTAAATTGTTCGCTAAAGAGGGCGTGCTCGACAGCAACATCTCACTTAGCCTTTATCAGTTCCACATCGAATCGACGAGTAAAGAAGCTGCCGATGAGTTAGATGCTAAATTTGGCATGCCACTAAACCAGACCCTGGTAATGTTGCGTGACAAAGATGACAGCATACATCTGGACATACCGGTTACAGGCGACGCCAATAACCCTGAGTTCGACCCAATGGACGCAATCATAAAAGCCACAACAAAAGCCGCCACGGTTACACTCATCACTTTCTATACACCTTATGGACTGCTCTATGCAGGCGGCAATGTATTATTCGATCTGGCGACAGCACTCAATTTTGACCCGCTTGAGTTCGATCCAGGTAACGCAAAACTAAGCGGCAAAAATAAAGAACAGCTGGATAAACTGGCAAAGCTGTTAACAGAAAAACCGCAGGTGCACTTAACACTCTGCGGAGCAACAAACCAGGCAGACTTATTCAAACTATTCCCTGATCTTAAACCTGAAACAAAAGATGGAAAGAAAGTTGAAGAAAAAGGAATAGTTCTGAGCAAAACACATAAGGACAAACTGAAAAAGCTCGCCACTGAGCGCCAGCAGAACAGTAAAAACCATTTGATCGATTCTGCAAAGATCACACATGACCGCTTGATCTTATGTGAACCCGAACTCAAAGCAGAAAAAGACACCCTGTCAGGCGTACAGATAAATATCTAGAGATAGCGCATTATTAAATGCCCTGTCCTCGCAATTATGATGCAGGCTTTCCATGCATTGAACTTATACAATTTTCTATGACGGCAATAATGCGCAAGGAAAACACACCCTTAACGTTCGAACGACTTGTTGGGTATGCGGAGACCCATTCTTACTCAGTAGATTGAGAAACGCCTGTAAATTTAAAAATGAGCTTGCTAAGCAACCTATCGGTTGGACGAAAAACATAAGATGCGGCTGCAGGCATTAATCCGTAGAAAAATCTTTCTTCGTTATCCTGGGCGACAAATAGAACTAATACAACGACAAGGGCAATGGTTATTAGGGCATAGATAGCCCAGGCCACTTTAGTATAGTAAACGTACTTCTGATTTTGATTAACTGTCATATTATTTGATACCTGGTAATACTTATTATTACCGTCCTGGTGTTCTCTA
>DAOVJH010000271.1 GCA_030673345.1 Pseudomonadota bacterium | reverse complement strand
GATGCACTAACGGAACCAGCGCCTGTACATGATCATCCAGAGAACGGGCGGTCACCTTCGCCATAGAACCATGCCCGGGAAGGTCCACGACGACGACATTGATCCAGTCCGGCAACCGTTCGATACATTCATCCCATACCGCACTGTTCATCGCCCAGCCATGCACAAAAACACAGGTAACCGAATCAGACATGATTCACCTTCATATGGCTGACAGTCGATGCCAGATAAATAGATACAGCATTTCGAAAACGACTGAGGTAAGCTAGCGCCACCGATTTTAAGCCGTTCTCATTTATCTTATAGTCACAGTTCATGGATCACTATTTCAGCATCATTTTATTTGCAGGCTTAGCCTATCTTATCGGCTCATTTTCAACAGCCATCATTACCTGCAAGATCATGGGGATCGAAGACCCGCGGAAAACGGGCTCGAATAATCCCGGCGCAACCAATGTGCTGCGCCATGGCGGTAAAAAGGCCGCTATTATCACCTTATTCGGTGACATGTTAAAAGGTTTAATTCCTGTCCTGATCGCTACCCAGTTCCAGCTGGAACCTGCCGGCATTGCCCTGGTCGGACTGTTTGCCCTGCTAGGACACATATTCCCTGTCTATTATGGCTTCAAAGGCGGTAAAGGCGTTGCCACTTATTACGGTGTTATCCTGGGAATTAACTGGATGGTCGGCTTAATCGCCATCGCTATATGGCTGGTCGTGGCAGCAATATTGAAAATCTCCTCGCTGTCTGCACTGGTTTCTATTTTCTGCGCGCCCATCATACTCTGGTATTTCTCACAATCTATCGAGCTGACGAGTGCCGTGGCAGTAATGAGCATCCTGGTTTTCTGGCGTCATAAGAAAAACATCCAATCTTTACTACAGGGTTCTGAAACCAGGATAAGTAACGGGGAAAAATAGCTTTTCTTAGGCGCACTAACGCTTTAGATTGCCTTCAGATCCTGCATCGGCCAGCGTGCCCTGGCATCGATCTCCAGCGGCTGCCGCTCACCAGCCATCAGTCTAAAACACCCAGCCTGTGCAATCATCGCACCATTATCGGTACAGAATTCTATCCTTGGATAGAACAGTTCTCCGCCTTGCTGCTCGATCATCTCTGCCAGCTGTGCTCTCAGCCGTTTATTGGCACCGACACCGCCGGCGATAACCAGTGTTCTACAGTCTTGCTGTTCAAGCGCACGGCGGCATTTTATCTTCAGGGTATCAACCACCGCTTCCTCAAAAGCCAGTGAGATATCCGCTTTCACCTGCAGCGCCAGCTCACCATTACAGCCATCTGCATGCGCCGCTTTTTGCATGGTATTTAGAGCAAAAGTTTTCAATCCGCTAAAACTGAAATCCAGCCCCGGCCTGTCCACCATCGGTCTTGGAAACTTATAGCTACCCGTCCTGCCTGTCTCAGCCAGTTCAGCAAGTGCCGGACCGCCGGGGTAACCCAGACCCAGTAACTTCGCCGTTTTATCGAAGGCTTCGCCAGCGGCATCATCGAGGCTTTGCCCCAACAGTTCGTACTGCCCGACGCCTTTTACATACGCCAGTAACGTATGTCCGCCAGAAACAAGTAATGCCACAAATGGAAATTTTGGCGAGTTTTCTTCCAGCATCGGGGCCAGCAGATGCCCTTCCATATGGTGTACTTCCAGAGCAGGAATGCCCAGAGCCCAGGCCAGAGACCGCCCTACCGATGCACCTGACATCAATGCACCGATCAAACCGGGACCGGCAGTATATGCGACACCTTCGATATCTGATTTTTGTATCTCAGCCTGCTGCAACGCCTTTTCAAGCAGCGGGATCAGGTAACGGATATGGTCACGAGAAGCAAGTTCGGGTACAACACCACCGTACTCCGCATGCACAGCTACCTGACTGTGCAAGGTATGCGCCAGCAAACCTCTTTCACTGTCATAAACCGCGATGCCGGTTTCATCACAGGAGCTTTCGATGCCTAAAACGATCATAATTTTAATATTGTCTCGCCAATCGGCTTATTTTTTTCTATATTTGCCCATCTCGTTATATGGATTTGGGATTTGGCTAAAGATGGGATATAATACGTGGTTTCACCGCATACTTTGCGGATTTTTTATGTATTTTTTAAGGTTAATTGGTCAACGACCGGTTAACCTGTAAACGAAAACTTTTAATAAGAGAGCAGCATGCCAGCAATACGAGTTAAAGAAAACGAACCATTTGACGTTGCATTACGTCGTTTCAAACGTTCATGTGAAAAAGCCGGTGTATTAACCGAGATTCGCAAACGTGAAGCTTATGAGAAGCCAACAACAGAGCGCAAGCGTAAAGCAGCCGCAGCGGTTAAACGTCACCTGAAAAAGCTTTCAAAAGAACGCAATAAATTTGCACGTTCACCTCATCAACGTCGCCGTTAATTTTACCCCACTATCATTCAGAGCGCAGCCTGTAAACAGACTGCAGCTCTGCATATAGACCGGTATTAACATAACTTAAAATAGCCGCAGCGAATGAGCGACCTACAAAAACAGATTCAGGATGCTGTAATCAGCACGATGAAATCGGGTGACAAAGAACGCCTGAAGATTATTCGTCTGATGACTTCAGCGATGAAACAGATCGAAGTCGATGAACGTATCGAGCTCGATGATGCACGTATCATCGCCATCCTCGACAAGATGGTCAAACAGCGCCGTGAATCCATCTCGCAGTTTAAAACCGCGGGCCGTGACGACCTGGTAAAACAGGAAAGCTTCGAGATCGACATCATCCAGGAATTCCTGCCACAGGCACTAAGCGAAGAAGAAGTGGATGCCATCGTTAAGGCAGCTATCGAACAGACTGGCGCCAGCTCGATCAAAGACATGGGCAAGGTGATGGGGCTGGTCAAGCCACAGATAATCGGCCGCGCCGACATGGGCGAAGTCAGTGGCCGCATCAAATCGACCCTTAGCAGTAATTAAGCGCAGTAACTAAGCGCAACAACAAACTTTTTCATCCTTAATCAGCGACAGAGCGAAACCTCATACGCCCATGAGCGAACTCAAAAACGATAGATTCATCAAAGCCCTTCTTCGCCAGCCGGTCGACCGCACACCGGTGTGGATCATGCGACAGGCAGGCCGTTATTTACCCGAATATCGTGAAGTGCGCGCCAAAGCCGGCGACTTTATGACTTTGTGCAGCACGCCTGAACTCGCCTGCGAAGTTACCCTGCAACCACTGCGCCGATTCGATCTTGATGCCGCTATTTTATTTTCCGATATCCTGACCATTCCCGATGCCATGGGTTTAGGCCTGTATTTTTCCGAAGGTGAAGGCCCCAAATTTAAAAAGACCATCGACTCTGCCAGCGATGTAAAAAATCTATTTATACCCGACCCTGCCGAT
>DAOVJH010000230.1 GCA_030673345.1 Pseudomonadota bacterium | reverse complement strand
GGCAAGACAAAACAGCAACAAGCCATTCCTTTCGGCCCTTATCTGGCGCTCGCAGGATGGGTTGCCCTGTTATGGGGAGAAACGATCAACAACGCCTATCTATCATTTCTTTAGTATGCTGAAAATTGGATTAACAGGCGGTATCGGCAGTGGCAAAACGGCTGTATCGGACCTGTTTGAAAAACTTGGCATCCCTGTCATCGATACTGACACCATAGCGCATAATCTTGTTGATGATGACCCAAAAGTCCTGCAGGAAATAACGGAATCTTTCGGCCAGGATGTACTCAATCTCAATGGAAAGTTAAACCGGAAAAAACTGGCCCAGATTGTCTTTAATGTTAAAGATAATAAACAGCAGTTAGAAAAAATACTGCATCCGAAGATTCGCAGCGAAGTTGTCCGGCAATTACATGACCTTGCAAAAAATCCAGACTCACCTGAATACACCATTATCGTCGTGCCCTTACTAATCGAAACGGATTACGATGACATCATCGATCGCATCCTGGTCGTCATCGCTGATGAAGCAAAGAGAATCGAACGCATCCAGCGACGAGACAGTCGGAGTATGAATGAAATTCGATCAATTATCGATAATCAGGTCACAGATGAAACTCGACTAAAAGTTTCGGATGACATAATAAAAAACAACAATGATATCAACGACCTGAACTCTTTGGTCGAGAAACTGGATAAAAAATACAAACAATTATCCATGGCAATAAAGTAAAAATACTGCCTCACGGTGCAGAGAAAAAGTGTAGAATTTGCTGAAATATTAGGCAAATCTAATTTACCTATTCACGACTGAAAAAAAGAAACGCCACTGTGACAGATAACCACATTTACGAACAACCACTAAATGAAAAAGTACGCGCTTTTCTGCGCCTCGAGAAACTATTTCAGCAGTATGCTTTTCATCTGAAACACGGCTCGGACTGGAACAACCGTATTGCTATTGACTCGATACTCGAGATCCTGACATACACCACACGCAGTGATATAAAACTGGAGGTTCTAAAAGAACTCGAACGCCAGCACACCCGGTTGGAGCGCCTGTCAAAACGTCCACAGATAGATCAATCTCAACTGTCCTCAG
The DNA here is from genome assembly GCA_030673345.1 of Pseudomonadota bacterium. Lineage (GTDB taxonomy): Bacteria > Pseudomonadota > Gammaproteobacteria > SZUA-229 > SZUA-229. The sequence continues at coordinate 2,649 of DAOVJH010000230.1, read as the reverse complement.
TATTAAAAAACATTCAGAAACGTATCGGCGAGCTACAGGCTATAAGTGGACAGGTCGGGCAGGACACCAAAAATATAGAGCTGCTCACCACCATAGCGCAAAAAAGTTCTGTCCCTGGCAGCATCTGTGATTTTGATCTTCCTGCGCTCAAACACTGGCTGACACTGGACAAAGATAAGCGACAAAAACATATCGAAAAATGGTTTCAACCTTTCGGCCATCTCGATCGCTCGGTTCAACTGATACTGGACGTTTTAAGACATAGCGCTGAATATACGGATGAGGTCGCGCCGAATGGCTTTTTCCAAAGGTCTCTCGATACCAGTCAGGCTATACAGCTACTGCGTATATCCATACCTGCTGGCAGCGCATGCTACCCAGAGATAAGCGCGGGAAAACACCGGTTTTCAGTGCGATTCATGAAGAACGACGACCCGGCACTGCGACCTGAACAGTGTAATGAAGATGTTAATTTTAAACTGATGATGTGCACTATCTAAGGGCGCTCTGCTTCCCATAACGCACTGATCGCTGCTATGCCCTGTGCACCGTGTCGCCACGCAGTCTGCAGATCCTTTCCTGAGACACCGCCAAGCGCGTAAACAGGCACTGTCATTTCTTCCGTTAGATCTGAAAACTGCTGCCATCCCATCGCAGCCATATCTGGATGACTTGCTGTTTTCTGAACTGGCGATAACACCATAAAATCTGACCCTAGATTAACAGCAAGCATTAACTCTTCCACATTGTGACAGGAAGCAGAAAAAAGAGCACCTTCTGGCCGCTGTGACAGTGTACTCAATGTCTTGCTATCAGCATGAAACCCAGAAAACTCTATCCGTGATAGATCAACGCTCTCGAGGCAAGCGGTAGAAAGGTTAAGCATTAAATCCACATCCGCCTGCCTGCATGATTCCGCTGTCCGCTCGAGCAAAAGCTGCAGCTTACTTTTATCTTCTATGCTGCTTTCTTTCAGCCGCAGCTGCACCAGTTTTATACCGCTGTTAAGTGCCCGGTTTAACTTTTGAATAAAGTCATCATTATCGATAAATTTTCCGGTGATCAGATATTTATCCGGTAACTTGATCGCGTTGATGATCGGTAGATCAGCCGCTGGAAAATCATCTGCAGATAACTGAGAGACAGGTATCCATCGTACCTGTTGTCCCTCCAGACCTGATGCTTCTCCCTGGTAGGAGATAACCTTATGTACATACAGGCGCACCGCTCTATCACCATAGTCATGATCGACAGTTATCAATGGGCGTGTGTTTATGATATCAAGGCTAAGTTCTTCTTTGATCTCACGGACAAGCGCCTGCTCTACTGACTCATACTGCTCTATCTTGCCGCCGGGAAACTCCCATAGGCCGCCTTGATGTGAATCTTTATGCCGCAGGCTGATACAGACCTCATCGTCATTATTAACGATGACAGCAACTGCAACATGAACGATACCTGGCATGGATGTATATAAGAGATGGAATTATCTAGGAACGATACTCAGAATTTATACGGACATATTCATGCGACAGGTCTGAAGTCCATATCGTTGCTGCGCTGGTTCCCCGGCTTAACTCTACCGCAATCGTTATCTCATGCTGATCCATTACAAACTGGCCTTTTTCCTCAGTGTAATCACTATCGACACCGCCGTCACGGACGATACACACATCTCCAAGGAAAATATTAACACCGGAGATATCAAGATCTTCAACGCCGGCACGACCGACTGCTGCGAGTATTCTTCCCCAGTTCGGATCACTGGCAAACAATGCAGTTTTCACCAGAGGTGAATGTGCGATGGTATACGCAACATCTTTTGCCTCAGCTTTTGTCTGTGCCTGCTGCACCGAAACAGTGACAAATTTTGTCGCACCTTCTGCATCTCGAATAATGGCCTGCGCCAGGTGTGTGCACACATCCGCAAGTCCATCGGTGAAAGCGCTGACATCAGTGGTATCCCTGTTTATCTGTGCGTTACCAGCCCTGGCTGTCGCGATCAGTACACAGGCATCATTTGTCGACGTGTCGCCATCAACGGTGATCGCATTGAAGCTGTCTTCGACAACTTCTGACAGACACTGCTGTAAATAATCAGCTTCGACATCCGCATCTGTCGCTATAAAAGACAACATCGTGGCCATGTTCGGACAGATCATTCCTGAGCCTTTAGCGATGCCGCTAATCGTGATCTTCTGGCCATCTAATGTCAGTGTTCTGCTAACCGCTTTCACAACTGTATCAGTCGTCATGATGCCTCTGGCTGCCGCCAGCCAGTTATCTTCAGATAGCGCGTTAACTGCCTGTTTAATACCAGGCTGAATCACAGACATCGGCAGCTGTTCGCCAATAACACCGGTCGAAAAAGGCAGGATCTGTTCCGGCAGGCAATGCAGTGCATCAGCCAGCCATGCACAGCTCTGTATTGCATTCTGCATACCCGTTTCACCGGTGCCCGCATTGGCGTTGCCTGAATTGATCAATAAGGCACGAGGCGATTGTTGTGAAAGATGTTGTCTGGAAAGCGTTACCGGGGCAGCACAGAATGCATTTTTGGTGAAGGTCGCCGCACAGACCGAAGGTTCATCGATACTTAAGACGACGATATCATCATTACCATTTTTTTTGATGCCCGCAGCAGTCGAT